>DJPO01000032.1:0-10805 GCA_002437405.1 Opitutia bacterium UBA6410
AAAATTACAGATTGAGAGTACTCGTAGAATGCGGAGTGAAACTATGAAAAACAAATTACAAAAAAATCGCTATTCCACAACATTTGGGGTTGACCCGGAAGATTACCGCAACGCAGTTTTGTGCCGAGCATGGTATTAAAAAGTCGTTGTTTAGCCTAAAATACGGACTGCTTAAAAAGCTTTCTTCCGAAGTAGCGGAATTTTTGGCTAAAACGGGTCTCCCCGAAATACCCCAAAGAATGAGCTATCGCAAAACATCGGAGCTTGCAAAATTGCCGCAAAGCGAACAGATGGCAGAGCTTCGCAAAATATGCGGAATTTTGAATGTGTCGGCGTAGCAAGTGGGAAGTTTAACACTTTGTCTCATTTTGGCGATTATGGCGTTTGGAGATAATCCCGATTTTGCCGAAAAAACCGTTTTGGATTCGAACCCCGTTAAATTATCGTAAGTCAGATTTTGGAGTTGGATTTTGCGGAAGCGAGACAACTGGTTTGTACTGCGGGTTTTAGTTGCATTTTATTAAAAATCAATATGTTATCCGCAACGGCGCGGCTGCGTACAGACACAAAAAAACCGCTCAACCTTTCGGTATCGCGGCTTCTTCGTTTGCCGTGTTTAACACGGTTCGCTTTTCAACAACCCTCTGGCGTCCCCACGGGGATTCGAACCCCGGTTCTTGGAATGAAAATCCAATGTCCTAGACCGGGCTAGACGATAGGGACTTCTCCAAAGAATTTTGAAGTACCCATACCATTATATTTTCGGGCTCTTTGCAAGCTTTTTTTTCGCTTTTTTGTAAAAATTTTTATCTATTTTGCTAATTTATTATGAATACGCTATTAATGTTTTCGGGCTTTTGCGAAATCTCTCCCGCACGCGTTTCTTTTTTGATTTTTTTTCGCGTTATTTCTTGCGAACTGTCCTCCTATGTGGAAAATTTTGTCTGTTTTACTTATGGAAGATTCCCCTCAGGATAAAATTCGGAATTTGCGCGAAATTATCGCGGAGCACGAGCGCAGGTATCGCATCGAAAACGCCCCAACCATTTCCGACGACGATTTCGATTTGCTCGTCCGCGAGCTTCGCGACTTGGAGCAACGCTTCCCCCAGTATGCCGTTGCCGACTCCCCGACGGCTCTTGTTGGCAGCGATTTGTCCGACGCGTTCGTTTCGGTCGAGCATTTGTCGCCGATGAAAAGTCTCGACAATGTCTTCAATTCGACCGAGCTTGAGGATTTCGACGCGAGGCTTCACAAAATTTTGGGGGTCGAGGCGGAATTTAAGTATTGTGTCGAGCCGAAGGTTGACGGGGCGGGCGTTTCGGCGGTCTACGAGCACGGCAATCTCGTGCGTTTGCTAACGCGCGGGAACGGCGCGAAGGGCGACGACATCACGCGCAACGCCTTTGTCTTGCGGAATCTGCCGACGCGTCTTTCTGGCGGCGGTATTCCCGAGCTTTTGGAAATCCGCGGCGAGGCGTATATGACGCGCGCGGAATTCGAGCGCATTTCGGCGGTTGCTGCCGCCGACCCGCAGCTTTCGAAAAAAGCTCCGTATGCCAATCCGCGAAATTTGGCGGCGGGCACGCTCAAGCTTTTGGATAGGGCGGTGTTGGAGTCGCGCAATTTGTCGGTGGTTTTTTATTCGCTCGGGGCGGTCGAGGGATTCGAGCTTAAGCGGCAGTCGCAGCTTGCGCAGGTTTTGCGCGGGTGGGGGTTGCCGTCCTTCGACTGGGTCGAGCTTGCCGAGGGGGCGAAGGGGGCGTTCGAGCGCATTTGCGAGTTGGAGTCGGTTCGCGCGGATTTCCCGTACAACACGGACGGGGCGGTTGTCAAGTTGGACGACTGTTCGCAGTATGCCCTTGCGGGGACGACTGCGCATGCGCCGCGTTGGGCGGTTGCGTGGAAGTACAGGGCGGAGCGGGCGCAGACGCGTTTGAACTCGATAACGGTGCAGGTCGGGCGCACGGGGGCGGCGACGCCCGTGGCGGAGCTTGAGCCCGTTTTCATTTCTGGGACGACGGTTTCGCGCGCGACGCTTCACAATGCGGGGAATATCGCCGAAAAGGACATACGCGTGGGCGACACGGTTGTAATCGAAAAGGCGGGCGAGATTATCCCCGCCGTGCTGGAGGTAGTCCCCGAGCTGCGTCCCGCCGATTCCGTTCCGTACGAATTTCCGACGGTCTGCCCCGAGTGCGGTTCGCCGCTCAAGCGGTACGGGGAAAAGATGCTTTATCGTTGCCCGAACCTTTCGTGCCCGAGTCAGGTGCGCGGGCGCATTGCGCATTTTGCGTCGCGCGCGTGTATGGACATTCGGGGGCTGGGGTTGTCGGCGGTTGACAAGCTTGTCGGGACGCTCGGAGTCAAAGACCCCGCCGACTTGTATTCGCTAACGCGCGACGACGTTTTGAAACTGGAAAGTTTCAAGGAAAAGAGTGCGGACAATTTGATTGCCTCGATTGCCGCGTCGAAGGGCAGGGAGCTGTGGCGGCTGATTTCGGGGCTCGGGATTTTGGAAATCGGCGAGCAGTTTGCGAAGGATTTGGCGCGCAAATACGGTTCGCTCGACGCGCTGATGGACGCCCCGCTTGCGGATTTGGAATCGACGCAGGGATTCGGCTCTAAAGCCAAGAAAAAGGCGACTGAAGATTCCTCGGGTTCTGTTCGCGCGTTTTCGATACGCGCGTTTTTCGACGACCCGCACAATCGCGAATTGATTGAGCGTCTGCGCGCGGCAGGGTTGAATTTCTTGGCGGACACGCGCGGGGCGGCGGGCGGAACGGGCGCGCTTGCGGGAAAGATTTTCGTGTTTACGGGGACGTTGCAGAGCATGGGGCGTTCGGCGGCGAAGTCGCTTGTCGAGAGCTTCGGTGGGCGCACGGCTTCGTCGCTTACAAAGAGCGCGACCTACTTGGTTTCGGACGGCAAGAGCGACGGTGAAAAGGCAGCCAAAGCCCGCGAATACGGAACGCGTGTTTTGTCCGAAGCGGAATTTTTGGACATGATAAATTCGGCGAAAAATTCTGGCGGCGCGGGAGACGTTTCAAAAGAAAATCCGTCGGGCTCGGACATTCCGCAATCAAGTAAGGACGCGAAACAATCGGATACAGTCTCGCAGCAATCGGGTACGGACATGCCGCAATCGGGTTCGGACATACAGCAATCGGATACTGGCGTGAAACAATCGGATTCGGACGCGCAGTTGTCGCTCGGTTTTTAATCCGACGCCTTGCGTTCGGTGCTATTGGATTGCGCCGCGGCGCGAGCATGCAACGGCGGCGCATTTTGCAGCGTTGACTGCCGCCGATTCGACCGTTCCGCCGCCGAGAAGTGCCGATACAAAGCCCGCAGTAAAGGCGTCGCCCGCCCCGACGGTGTCCGCGACTTTCACGGGAATCGGCAGTCCGTTGACGGGCTGTTCGCCGCGGCGGAATATCGAATATCCCCTTTCCCCGAGTGTGCAGATTATTATTTTTACGGGGAATTTTTCAAAAACCGCGTTTGCCATATCGCCGAAATTTTCGGACGGTTCGCCGCCGATTAGGGCGTTGATTTCGGGCAGTTCGGTTTCGTTGAGTTTTACGATGTCTGCGGATTTCAAGCTGTCGCCGACAATCCGCGCGTCGTAGTAGTTTTGGCGCAGGTTTACGTCGAAAACTTTCAGGCAGTCGCGGCGCAGGAGTGCGATGAGTTTAAAGAGTGTATCGCGCGATGTCCGCGAGCGTTGGGAAAGTGTGCCGAAGCAGAAGGCGTCGCAATTTTTTGCGGTTTCGGCGGCGGCGGGGGTTGCTTCGACGAAATCCCACGCGCGGTTTTTTAGAATGTCGTATTGCGGCAGTCCGTCCGCGCCTTTGGAGACTTCCACGACGCCCGTCGGGTAGTCGGAGTCGGCGAGGGCGTTGTCGGAAATTCCGATTTCGCGGATTTTCGCCCGCGCTTTCGTCCCGCGTCCGTCGCGCCCGATTGCCCCGATTATTGCGGATTCGCAGCCGTTTAGGGCGCAGTAGTATGCAAAATTAAGCGGCGCGCCGCCGAGCGTTTCGGCGTCCCCGAAGCAGTCCCAGACGATTTCCCCGAATGCCGCGACTTTGCGTTTCATTTCCTATATTTTTTCTGCTCGCGCTCCTCGAGAAACACGGCGATTATGTAGATTGCGACCCCTATCGTAATCCCGCAGTCCGCGATATTGAACGCGGGCCAGCGGTAGTTTATTATCGGCAGGTGCACGTCGATGAAGTCGATTACATGCCCGTAGCAGATTCTGTCGGACAGGTTGCCGAGAACTCCGCCCGCGAAAATCCCGAGCGCGAACTGCCCGAGCTTTTTGTCGAACCCCAGCTGGCTGCGGAAAATCCAGATTGCCGCGAGCGCGAGCAGGGCGATTGAAGACAGCAGGTAGGTCTGCCCCGACAAAATTCCCCACGCCGCGCCCTCGTTTGTTATGTGGACGATGTAGAGGAATTTGTCGATTACGGGAATGGGGGCGTTGGGGGCGTCGAAATGGTACGTCGGGTTGCCTCTCTCCCACGGAATGTTGGCGACGATTGCGAGCTTTGTGAGCTGGTCGAGCGCGAGCGTCGCCAAAGCCGCCGCGAAAAAGAGCGCGGCGGACGGTTTTTTCTTCGATGTGCGCGTGATACTCAAAGTCGTGCCCCGTTTATGAGGACATATCGTCGTCTTCGGACGAGCCCGAAGTTTCCGACATATCGTAGATTGCGCGTTGGGCTGACTTGATTTTGCGCGACTGCGCCTCCTTGATTTCCTGCCCGCGTTTGGTGCAGCGCGTGAAGGGAATCGCCTCGAGTCGCGATTCGGGAATGGGTTCGCCCGTGACTTCGCAAATCCCGTAAGTCCCGTTTTTGATGCGCTCGATTGCCGCGTCGATTTCGGCAATCATTTCCTTTTCGTTGGAGAGCAGGTTGTACGCCATGTCGCGCTCGAAGCTTTCCGAGCCCGCGTCCGCCAAGTGCTGCCCGTACGACGAAAGGTCGCCCGAGTCCTCCTTAGCCGAACGCTTGAGGACTTCCTCAGAAATGTTTTCCGCGCCTTTGGAGTGGTGTTTGCGCAGGTCGACGAGCAGGTTGTAGTACTTCTTCCACTTGCGGGGAATTTCCTTTTCCTGATGCTTTTCGAGCGACGGCGCGTCGACGGGGTTGAACCCGAGAATGTCGAAGATGCTCGCTGCGGCGACGGGGTTTTTCGGCGACGAAGTTGGCTTGTTGACGGTCGGGGCGACTGTGCTTTTCGCCGCGCCCGTTTTGGCGGCGGGCTGTTTTGCCGCCGACTTAGTCTGAGCCGCCGTCGCGCCCGAAGCGCGCATTGCAAGGTACGCGTCGAGGTCGTCGATTGTAAATACTATGGAGTCGGAGGGGCGGACTTTGTTGCGCCCCTTGCTCTTTGCGGCAGGCTGGGTTTTTATCGCCTGCGGTGCGCGTTCGGCGGACGCCTTGCCAGCCGAGATTTTTATCGAAACCTTGGGCGCGCTTTTCGCCTTGTCGGCGGCGGGTTTTTTGGCTGCCGCAACGGTTTTCTTTTCGACGGCTGCCGGCTTTTTTGCGGCTGCGGATTTCGCTGCGGGCTGTTTTTTTGCCGCCGCCGCTTTTTTCGGGGTTGCGGCGGTCTTGGAAGTTGCGGGTTTTACCGCCTTTTTGGCGGGCGCAGCCGCCGCCTTTGCCTTCGCGGGCTGCGAGGGCTTTGCGGCGGTTTTTGCGGTTTTCTTTGCGACTGTTTTCTTTGCCATAACTACTCCGACATCGCTTTTTTACAACGCGGGCAAATGCCGTCTTCGGGCAGGTCGGGGAGAACCCTCCAGCACCTTGCGCACCTGTGGCCTTGTGCTTTCGCCGCGTTTACAACTGGGGTTTCGGAATCGCCCTCGGCGACTTTTACAGCCGAGACGATGAAAATTTCGGGCAGGTTGCCCGCGTACTTGCGCAGCACTTCGGCTTCCTCCGAGCCCGCCTTTACCTGAATGTCGACTTCAGCCTCGAGGCTCTTGCCGATTGTCTTGTCTTGGCGGAGCTTTTCGAGCTTTTCGTTGACCTTTTCGCGCAGGGCGAGAATTTTTTCCACAGCCTTGTACGCTTCGGCGTCGCGGTAGGCGGCGTCGATTTTCGGCCAATCCTGAAGGTGGACGGAGTCTTCCGAAAATTCCGCGCCGTTTTTGAACGAGTACGCCTCTTCCGCCGTGAACGTGAGAATCGGGGCGGCGACCTTGATGAGCGCGTCGCTTATGATGTCGATTGCCGTCTGCGAGGAGCGGCGTTCGGGCGAGTGTGCTGCGTAGGTGTAGAGTCTGTCCTTGAGAATGTCGTGGTAGACTCTCGAGAGCGTGACTCCGCAGAAATTGTCGATGAGCTTGTAGACCTTGTGGAATTCGTAGGCGTCGTACGCCTTTTCGGCTTCGTCCACGAATTGCGCCGCCTTGTAAATCGCCCACTTGTCGAGCGCGTCGAGCTTTTCGGGCGCAACGGTGTCCTTGGCGCGGTCGAAGTCGTAAAGGTTGCCGAGCTGGTACATAATCGTGTTTCGGAAACCGCGGTAGGCGTTTGCGATGTGCGAGAGAATGTCGTCGGAAATCGGAATGTCGTTTTGGTAGTCGACCGAGCTAATCCAGAATCTGACGATGTCCGCGCCCCATTTGCCGACGTACATATCCGAAGTCTGCGGCTTGCCGTCGCTGCTCTTGGAGATTTTCTTTCTGTCCTGACCCACCACGAACCCGTGCGTGATAACCTGCTTGTAAGGGGCTTTGCCGCGCCTTACGACCGCCGTCCACAGCGAGCTTTGGAACCAGCCTCTGTGCTGGTCCGAGCCTTCGAAGTAGAGGTCGGCGGGCCACTGGAGATCGGGATTGCGCGCGAGAACCGCCATGTTGCTCGAGCCAGAGTCAATCCAGACGTCGAGCGTGTCGGTGCTCTTGCGGAGCTTGTCTGCGGACGGCCAGTTTGCGGGAATCGGCGCGCCTTCGAGAATTTCGGCGGCGGACATATTGTACCACAGATTCGTGCCGAGCTTTTCGACCTTGTCGGCGACCGCCTTTACGACGCCCGCGTCGAGGTACGCAGTGCCGTCTTCGCCGTAGAATGCGGGAATCGGCACGCCCCACGAACGCTGTCTCGAAATGCACCAGTCGGGGCGCGATTCAACCGCGCCGCGTATGCGGTTTTCGCCGCGCTCGGGCAGCCATTTTACGTCGGAGATTGCGTCGAGTGCCTCGCGGCGCAGACCGCCCTTGTCGAGCGACACGAACCACTGGTCCATCGCCCTGAAAATAACGGGAGTCTTCGAACGCCAGCAGTGCGGGTATTGGTGGGAAATTCTCGCGGACTTCAAAAGCGAGCCGTTGTTCTTGATGATTTCGAGAACCTTTGCGTTCGCCTCGCTCTTGCCTTCGGAGTTTTCGAGGACGCTCACGCCCACGAGCTCGGCGGGAACTTGGCCGTCGTCGACATACTTGCCTTCGTCGTCGAGCGGCGAGTAGATGTCAAGCCCGTTGTCCAGCCCGACCTGATAGTCTTCGAGACCGTGTCCGGGGGCGATGTGCACGACGCCCGTACCCGAGTCCGTCGTTACGTATCTTGCGCAGAAAACTTTGCTCTTGCGGTTGATGAACGGGTGGTAGGCGGCGATTCCCTCGATGTCCGAGCCCTTGCCGAGCGGCGTAATTTTGGCGTCCGAAAGTTCGCAGTCCTTTATGAATTGTTCCGCGAGCGGCAGCCCCACGATGAATGTGCGCGCGCTCGCCGCGACGGCGCAGTATTCCACGTCGGGATTTACCGCCATTGCCAAGTTCGACGGCAGCGTCCACGGGGTCGTCGTCCAGATGACGATTTCGGCGTTTTCAAGCCCGAGGCGTTTGTTCGATTCGTCGTCGAGCTTGAACGCAACCCAAATGGAGGTGCTGACGTGTTCGGCGTACTCGATTTCCGCCTCTGCCAGAGCCGTCGCGCAGGGAATCGACCAGTAGACGGGCTTCTTGCTTCTGTACACGAGCCCGCGCTCGACGAACGCCGCAAAGGTGCGGAGAATGTCGGCTTCGTAGGCGGGTTTTTTGGTCTTGTATTCGTTAGCCCAGTCGGCGAGAACGCCCAAGCGCACAAACTGCGCGCGCTGCTTTTCGATGAACGATTCCGAGAAATTCGCGCACTCTTCGCGCAGCTGCGGAATGTCGAGCGTGCGCTTGTCCTTGCGCAGCTGCTTTACCACTTTGTGCTCGATGGGCAGACCGTGGCAGTCCCAGCCGGGGACGTACGGAGTCGCGAAGCCCTTCATCGACTTGTAGCGCAGGATTACGTCCTTGAGGATTTTGTTGAGCGCAGTGCCGATGTGCACGTCGCCGTTCGTGAAGGGCGGGCCGTCGTGGAGCACGAATTTGGGCGCGCCCTCGCGCAGTTTTTGAATCTTGTGGTAAAGGTCGATTTTCTTCCAGTGCTCGATGCGGGCGGGCTCGCGCTTTACGAGGTCGCCGCGCATGGGGAACTTGGTGTTGGGGAGATTGAGCGAGTTTTTGAAGTCTTTTTCTGACATTTTCGTATTTTTAAATTGTTTTGCCGCTGCGCGGAGTTTTTTATCGCGCTTTTGCGGCGCAGCTAAAGGCGTATCGGCGGATTAGAACGGGAACATATGGAAGCCCGTGTCGGATTCCGCTTCCTTTTCGGATATGCGCTCTTCGGTCTTCTTTTCGACGGCTTTCGCCTTTTCGGCGGTCGTTTTTGCGGAGGCCTTGGCTGCGGTCTTTTCCGCCTGCTCGGCGGTGATTTTGCCGCGAGCGACGCCGCGCAGCTGCTTTTTGAGGGCGCGGTTTTCGGCGCGGAGCTTGGCGATTATTTCGGCGTCGAATTTTGCCTGTTCGGCGATTGTCGCCTTGAGTTCGGCTACCTGTTTTTCAAGAGCGGCGGTCTTTTCCCGAAGATCGGCGGAATCGGATTGATCCGCAAACGAAACGCACGCGCAGGAAGTCAGCGCGATAAATAAAATTGACGCAAATTTTTTCATAGCGCGAAAATAAATCAGAAAGCGCGGGAGATTGCAACTTTTTTCAGAGTCGGCACTCTCCCGCGCTTTTTTTGGGTTTTGTATTTTATAGATAAAACGACGAGGGGGAATTTCCCCGCATCGAGGCAGGGGGGCGATTGCGGCGGTTGCGATAGCCGCGTCGGGGAAAACGCCCCGATTTTGCGCGAATCCGCCGCAGATTCCGAGCCGACCCCCCGCCAAACCCGCGGGCGGGGCGGCGGATTTTTTATCGGCTCGTTTCCGCTTACAAGCAAGCGTCCGCTACTTGTTCGGAACAAAAAAATCTTCGGCGGTCAGCCCGCATTCTTTCTGCATTTTAAGGCAGTATTCGAGCTTGCCGAAATTCGAGTTTTCGTTGTTGCTGCCGAACGTGAATTTTATCCCGCGCTTTTTCGCCTCTTTAATAAATATTGCGTCGGGGATTTTGTATTTTGCGCTGATTTCGAGAGCCATTCCGCCTTTTTGCAGGGCGTCCAAAACCTTTTTGCGCCTTTCGGGAGTCCAAAGCGCGGCGTATTCGTCCATCAGCTCGTCGGGAAGATAGGTCGCGTTGGCGTAGATGTCGGCGGGCTCTTGGACTGTGCCGCAGATTTTCTCGACAATCATATCCATATACGCCTGCTTGTCCTTGATTTTTACTTCGTTGGGCTTCCAGAGGTGGACTCTGTTGCCGTCGTAGTCTTCAAAAGTCATTGCGTCGGTGAAGGCGTAGGCAAACTTTTTACGGACGGGCGCGGAGATTAGCTTCATCCATTCGCGCCCCTCCGCCTGCATTACTACAATGTAGGGCATTTCGGCATTTTGCTTCAGAAATTCGAGCGCGAGGGCGTCGGTGTGGACGGGGAAGTCCTTGCCGCAGTTTACGGCAATTCCGTAATTTATGCCGTATTTGCGCGACTGCTTTTGCGCCTTTTCGGCACTCAGGTCGCCCTTGAGGTGGACGTGGTAGTCCATTACGGGAATGTCGGCTTGGTGCAGACGCATAACGCCGTCCGCGCTTTCCGACTCGGCTTCGACTTTCTTCTGAGAGTGCCTGAGCTTGTTTACGCGGAAGTCGGAAATTTCGATTTGCCCGAAATCGCATTTGAATGCAATCGCGCCTTTTGAAAGTACGGCATTTTTGTTTTCGGGGATTCTGTACGGATTTTCGGGCTGGGCGTATTCGACAAGCTGTTTGCCGTTGACGAAAACCTCTACGAGATTGCCCGAAACCTTTACGCGGACGGCAGTGGCAAGCCCGTCCTCCGACATTCTCTTTGCGATATTCCTGACCCCTACGAGACTGCCCGTCTTGCGCCACCAGACTTTGTTTTCGCGGGAATTGTCAATCGCGACCTTGTAGCCCTTCGAGAGCGCGGAATCGGTGTGGAAAGCGAGAACGCCAGTTGCATTTGGGGAGGTTTTGACGTTGAAGGATAAATCGAAATCCTCAAACGCGCCCGCATTGTTTTCGGGCGAAAGGAGGACGATTGCACCAGCATTCAAGAGAAGCGCGCCGTCCTTAGTCTGGGACGCCTTGCCGTTCAAAGACCATTTTGCGTCGGACTGCGCGGGAGTCGAGGAGCAAGCCGCGCAAAAAACGGAAAGCGCGAGCAATAGAGAGGTTGCGAATTTTTTCATAGAGAAAAAATAAACAAAAAAGCGCGGAAAATTGCAACGAAATATTTAGAACACCCGACACTCCCCAAACAGGGGAGCTCGAGGGGCGAAGCCCTTTTTATATACTATCGAAACGAGCGAAGCGAGTTTCGCTGTAATTTTAAACGGCAATCCCAAAACAAGTT
>DJPO01000032.1:10931-14001 GCA_002437405.1 Opitutia bacterium UBA6410
GTACGTACCCATTGCAGTTTCTTCCCCGAAACGCTGTATCAACGGTGATTTCATGCGCCCAAAAAAAACAACCATACTGGAACTACTTCACAACAACACAGAGAAGATTTTTTGGTTGGTTGAATTTTGGAAGTCTATGTTGCGCCCCCGCAAACGCAAGATTACCTTGTTTCCCAACGACATCTGCTTCGCATTCCCGCCTATCTTAACGTTCCCCGTCAATAATATCGAAAGGTCTTTTTTCAGGAGCGCATTGTCCGCCGTTATCGTCATCGTCCTCTTTTTGCCGTGCAATATTAACTTGAAATTCTCGGCGGCTATGAAAAACAGCGGCTTTATCTTTAGCTTTTCGAGCTCCGCGTCGGTCAGATTTCGGCAGAAAACGTCCAGCGTCAAATCGCGGATAAGCAGCGTCTGGGGAATCGGGATATTCCACTTCTTCGCGCGGCTCTCGAAGGCCATCGACTTTAGCCTAATGCGCGCAATAGCCGACTTGTCGGCGGAGACGTAATAGGTGTCGATGTCCTTGTAGGTTTGGGGATTTAACAGGGCGCGGTAGTCGATGTCCGCCCGCGCGGGCTTCCCCGCAAATAGCGCGGGGAAAAGCGCGAACGCAACGAACACTGTCCTGAAAAAACGCCCCATTATCTGCCCAACTTCGAGAACGCGTCGCCGAAAGAATTGAAGCCCTCGTCGGAACGCCTGTTGAACCCGCCGCGATTGCCGCCGAATCCGCCGCCGCGGTTGTCGCGCGGGCGCGGGGATTTTCCGAAGTTTGCGGCGTCGCCCGCAGTGCGCACGCGCTTTTGCGGGTTGGATTTCAGCGAGAGCGAAATGCGCTTTCTCGCCTTGTCGACCTCGAGCACATACGCGCTAACCTTTTGCTGGGGCTTTACGGCGTCCTTGGGGTCTTTCACAAACGTGTCGGCGAGCTCGCTGACGTGCGCAAGCCCGTCTTGGTGTACGCCGATGTCGATGAACGCCCCGAATGCAGTGACATTCGTGACAATCCCCGGCAGGCGCATTCCTTCGCGCAGGTCGTCGATTGTGTGGACTTCGTCGGAAAATTGGAAAACCTCGAACTTTTCGCGGGGGTCGCGGCCGGGTTTGCCGAGCTCCTGCATAATGTCCTTGAGCGTGGGAAGCCCGATGTCGCCGCCGACGTAGTTTTCGAGCTTTATTTTCGCGCGGGCGGAGGCGTCGCGCATAAACGATTTCACGTCTTCGCCCATATCCGCCGCCATTTTTTCGACAAGCGCATAGCGTTCGGGGTGGACGGCGGAGGTGTCGAGCGGGTTCTCGGCGTCGCGGATTCGCAGGAAGCCCGCCGCCTGCTCGAAGCCCTTTGCCCCGAGCCCGCGCACATTCATAAGCTCCTTGCGCGACTTGAAGGGTCCGTGCTCGTTGCGGTACGCCACGATGTTCGCGGCGGTCGTTCCGTTGAGCCCCGAAACATAGGAAAGCAGCTGTTTGCTCGCCGTGTTGACCTCAACTCCCACGCTGTTTACGCAGCTTACGACAACGTCGTCGAGCGAGCGTTTCAACATTGTCTGGTTGACGTCGTGCTGGTACTGCCCGACGCCAATCGACTGCGGGTCGATTTTCACGAGCTCCGCGAGCGGATCCATCAGCCTGCGCCCAATCGAAACCGCCCCGCGGACGGTGATGTCCTTGTCGGGGAATTCCTCGCGCGCGACTTCGCTTGCCGAGTAAATCGACGCCCCGCTTTCATTGACCATCACGACGGGAATCGACGCGGGCAGATGCAGGGAGCGAATGAAGCTTTCGGTCTCGCGCCCCGCCGTGCCGTTGCCGATTGCCACGGCTTCGATTTCAAAACGGGCGCACAGCGCGAGCACTTTGTCGGACGCCTCCTTTATGCGCAGCGCGGACTGTTCGGGGTAGATTACGTCGTTGAAAAGCAGGTCGCCCTGTCTGTTGAGGCAGACGACTTTGCAGCCCGTTCTGAAGCCAGGGTCGATTGCCAAAACGTTTTTCTGCCCGAGCGGGGACGCCATCAAAAGTTCCTTGAGGTTGGACGCGAAGACCGCGATTGCGTCGGCGTCGGCGCGCTTTTTCAGCTCGAGACGCATATAAGTTTCCGTTGCGGGGGAAAGCAGGCGTTTGTAGGAGTCCTCCACTGCGGCGGCGACCTGTGCGCCAGCCTCGCCCGTACCGTTGACGTACATTTTTTTGAGGGTCTCGACTGCGGGGGCGTCTTCGGGGACTACGCGCATAATCAAAAAGCCCTCCGCCTCGCCGCGGCGAACCGCCAAAATTCTGTGGGACGGCGCGGTTTTTGCGGGTTCTTTCCAGTCGAAGTAGTCGCGGTATTTTGCGGCTTCCTCCTCCTTGCCCGTCATGACTTTCGAGGACATTACGGATTCCTTTTCGAAATAGTCGCGCATTGCCTGACGCGCTTCGGCGGCGTCGCTAATATTTTCGGCGATGATGTCGCGCGCGCCCGCGAGTGCGGCGGCAACGTCGGCGACTTCCTTTTCGGCGGAGACGAATTCCGCCGCCTTGTCCGAGCACGCAGCCGACTGGTTTTCGAAAATGAAATTAGCGAGCGGCTCGAGCCCCTTTTCTCTTGCGATAATGGCGCGGGTTCTGCGCTTGGGCTTGAACGGCTGGTAGATGTCCTCCAGTTTTGCGAGGGTTTCGGCGGCGGCGAGCGCGGCGGAGAGTTCGTCGGTCAGCAGATTGCGTTCCGAAAGCGATTTTTTTATTGCCTCGCGCCTGTCGTCGAGAGCCTTGAGTCGTTCGAGTCCGTCGCGGATAGCGGTGATGGCGACTTCGTCGAGAGTTCCAGTAGCCTCCTTGCGGTATCTTGCGATAAACGGGACGGTCGCGCCCTCCTCGAGCAATTTGGCGGTCGCGGCGACTTGCATTACGGGAATGGAGAGTTCCTTGGCTATTAAAATCAAATGGTCTTCGTTCATAAATTGCAAAGATGATGGGCAATCCCCAAAAAAAACACAACCGCAAACTGAAAGATATTGCCAGTGCGAGAGTTTTTTTGGGCTTGTGAAAGCGGCAGTGCCGCCTCCATTGAAGGGGCGTTGCCCCT
>DJPO01000032.1:14042-15505 GCA_002437405.1 Opitutia bacterium UBA6410
GCTACGCAAATTGCGCCTATCCCTATTGCGCGGGCTGGTGGCAGAATTCTAAAATAACAAAAAAAGGCGTCCGATTTGCGGACGCCGTTCTACAAGGGAAATTTTATTGGATTAACGCCTGCGGCGCGCGATTGCCAATCCGAGTGCCGCCAAGCCGAGCAGTGCCGCAACTGTCGCGGGTTCGGGGACTGCCGCAAAGCTTACGGAAAGCGTGTTTGTCGCGCTATCCCAAGCGAAGTTTGCCTTGCCTAAAAGGTTTTTCGCAACGAAATCCGAAGCGTCGATTCCGCTTGCCGCACCTGCGACGATGAGATTGTAGGTGTTGGCGAAATCCGCAGCGGAAACGCCCGTGAAATCTATCTCGATGGCGTTTTCGCCGCTCTTTGTCAGATTGTCGGTGTTTACCGTAAATCCGCCGTTTAGGGCGTCGGCGTCGAAGATGAATCCGCCCGAGGCCAAGTCGATTTCGGCGAATTTTGTCGATGCGTCGGCGGTAGCGTAGAAGCCGCCGTCGAGCGTCATTTTACCCGTCGTAGCTTCGGCGGAAACGAGTGAAAATTCGCCGCCCTTTATTGTAATGTCGTTGATTGTCCCCGCGGTTAGATTCAGCGATTGACGCTTCGTGGCGGAGGAATCCATTACGATGTCGAGCGTTTTGTCGCTGAGCTTACTGCCGCCGTTTTGGGTAATGCCGCCCGTCCAGCTGGAATCCGCCTGATTTGTAAATACGATGGAGGCATTTTTTTGCAAATCCAGTCGGTATTGCCCCGTTTCGGATTTCAACCCGCCGATTGTGTTTTGGGCGGTATGTATTGACCAGCGAGCACCACTGTCGGAGTTTGTTCCGATCATATTGAATACGCCGCCTACGCTAAAGCTCGACCCTTTGGTGTTGAGCACGCGTGTATTTGTATAACTGTTGGAGGTAAAATTTACATTGCCTTTAACGTCGGTGTTTTTGAAGTGAAGGAAGAAGGGATTATTACCCTTGGGTGTTATTGTAAAATCGTTGTTGATTGTCAGCGAGCCGTTTGTATTTTCCGCGAAATAAAGACCCCACCATTGGGGCGAGTCTATGTTAAGGGTAAGGCTGTCAAACGTTGCGTGGCCTTGGTTTTCAATGAAAAAGTGTCCTTTTCCGCCGCTGCCGCCCGATTTAGCGTTCTGGGCGAGGTCGATACGCACGTTTCCCGCCGTAAAACCGTCTTCAATTGTCGAGGAAATTTCCGTAGTGGTTACGGCGTCGATAGTCAGGTTGTTGCCCGCGACCTGCGAAGGCGTGGGAGTCCACATATTGGTGTCGCTCCATTTCCAGCCCGTCGCTGTGAGGGCTTTGTCTTCGCCTGTAACAAGCGTGAGGTTTTCCGCGCAAAGAGTGCCCGCAAATGCGGCCGCGCAAAGAATCGATATTGTTTTTGTTTTCATAAGATAAGTACAATAATTCCTTTCTTGCGCGAGTTTGC
>DJPO01000032.1:15540-17176 GCA_002437405.1 Opitutia bacterium UBA6410
GGGGGGGTAGTCAAGCTTTTTTTGCAATTTTTTTTATTTTCGTTCTTTCCCATTTTTTCGGATTTGGCTAAATGCGGGTGCAAAAAAAGCGGACGCAAATGCGTCCGCCTGCAAGGAAGGATAGTTATGAAAAGCGTGGCTTTGCCGCGCTATTTTCTGCGGCGGAGGACTGCCAACCCGAGCGCGAGTGCGCCGAGAACCGCCGCAATCGTCGCGGGTTCGGGGACTGCCGCGAGCGTCACGGTAATCGAGTTCGCGCCGACTTCAAACGACTTTATTTTTACGCCGTCGATGAGCGATTTTACCGTGATGTCCGAAGCAGTCAAATCAGTCGAACCGTAGTTCGCGAGCGTGAGGGTTGCCTCCTGCCCAGACTGACCGCCGAGCCAGCCTGCGATGTCGGAGCTGTCGGATACCGCGATTGTTATGTTGCGGGAAGCTTCCGCACCTTCGACTGCCGCCTTGGAAAGCGCGCCCGAAAGGTTGATTGTATCGCTTACGAGAGCTTCGCCGTTCTGCGCAATGTCGAACGCGAGCGTACCGCCGCTCCATGCGAGCGATTCGCCTTTGAGTGCCGCTACTTCGGAAGCCGTCGTCGCCGCCGAGAGCGTGCCTCCGTTGAGGGCGAAAGCCGAATTGCCCGCCGTGCTGAAGAACTTGAGCGTGCCGCCGTTTACGGTGACATTTTTTATCGCGTAGTCCGTACCCGTGTCTTCAAAATACTGCGTGCCCGTCGCGCTCTTGTCCATTACGATGTTGAACGTCGAATTTTCAATCGTGCCGTTTCCTCCAGCAGCGATTTTTCCCTTGAATTTCGATGTGTCGGAATTTGTGAAAGTCAGGGTAATCGAGGAGTCGGAAAATTTTTTGTATTGGCGTGCAACCAAAAGATTTCTGCCTTTGAGAAAACTGTCGTTCAATCCGCCGAGGGTTATCTTAATGTCGCTGTTCGCAACGTCCGTATTGTCGCTTCCAGAAAGATAAAGAGATGTGTCATTATTGGACATATAATTGAGTTTACCCTTTACGGAAACATCTTTAGCGAAAAGACGCACGTCCAACGACCCGTCGTCGCCGCCAATATTGAAATTGCCGTCGACCGACATGGATTTTAGCATCGAGCCCGAGCCGAACATCGACTGCGATTCTCCCGAGAGCTTTTTGGGCGCGATGTTGAGATTTCCGCCGATTACCAAACTACCCTTCCCGACAAACGCGAATTGCGTATTGCGGTGGTTGGAGTTGACGTTGACATCGCCAACAACCGTAAATGTTTTTTCGCCCAAATCAATGGAAAGCGACTGCCCCCATTTGAGATTGTCGGGGTCTACGGTAACGGTATCGGTAATGCTGTTGACGGTAACGTCGGTGGTATTCGCCGAGATTGTCCAGCCGCCGTTTGACTGCAAGCCCGCAAAAACGATATCGGAGGAGGCGTCGGGCAAAACGTTTTCTCCCGCGGCGTTGGTCCAGTATTTACTGTCGTAGAACGAGCCGCTGGTGACGTTGGTATAAGTGAGCGTTTCGGCGGCAAGCGCGAACGGTGAAAGCACCGCAGCTGCTGTCGCGAGACGGATTATATTAGATTTTGTTTTCATAAGATAAGTACAATGATTCCTTTCTTGCGCGAGTTTGC
>DJPO01000032.1:17194-18579 GCA_002437405.1 Opitutia bacterium UBA6410
GGGGGGGTAGTCAAGCTTTTTTTTGATTTTTTTTTATGAATGGAAGAAGACTCCGTTTTTTAATATTTTCTTGTCTAATATTTTTTCTTGGAATTTACTTTGGATATGCAAAAAAATTCTACCCCGCGCGTATGGACGGAAATCTCGGAAGAACCCGTCGCCCTCTGTAAGGTCTTCTCTATAATAAAAAAGACTTTCCGCCACCCCGACGGACGCACGGGCGACTTTTTCGTGAACCGCTCCAACGATTGGGTGCAAATCGCCCCACTTATCGAGTCGGACAATCCCGCCGACCCGCTCGTGCTGATTGTCAACCAATTCAGATTCGGGAGCAAACGCACATCTTGGGAGTTCTCGGGCGGAATCGTCGAAAAGGGGGAGTCGCCCGTGGACGCCGCCGTTCGCGAGCTTGCGGAGGAGACTGGATACACCTGCCGAAACGCAAAATTGCTCGCATCGTATTCGCCGAATCCCGCATTGCACGAAAACAGCGCGCATTTTGTCGTCGCCGAGGGCTGCGAAAAGACTTCGGAAACGCATTGGGACGCAAACGAGGAAATCGAGACAAAACTCGTGCGCGTTTCGGAGCTTTATCCGATGGTAAAGTCGGGCGAAATCTACCACTCGATTGCAATCAACTGCGTGTTTTTCCTCGAAAAATACCTCGCCGAAAAAAACGCCAAAACGCGTTAGAAAATGCCGCTTCACGAAGACAGCGAAATCATAAGCGAATTCCGCTCGATGCCGTTTAGACCCAAGTTTTCGCGGGCGCGCTCGAGCGGCGGAAAGCCCGTCGATTCGGCGGAGCTTACGCGCAGGTTTATGGCGAAATTTTCGGTCGCGCTCAAGTCGCCGATTAAGACGATTTCGGAAAATTGGGCGGCTTGCGTGCCGCAGAAATTCGCGTCGAAATCCGCGCCGATAAACTTCCGCGCGGGGGTCGTGTACGCGGACGCGGCGAACGCGCAGGTTCGGCAGGAGCTGCAGTTCGTCGAACGCTCGATTCTTCGGAAAATCAAGGCACTCGAGGGGTGCTCTTCGGTAAAATCAATACGGTTTGTTTAGAATATGAAAATCGCACTCGCGCAAATGCCCACAATTCAGGCGGACTTCGCCGCAAACCTCGCCGCCGCGCGGGATTTCGCCGTACGCGCAAAAGAGGGCGGGGCGGACTTGGCGGTCTTCCCCGAAATGTTCGTTTCGGGCTTCAACTACCGCAAAAATCTCGAATTTTTGACGCAATGCGGGAATTCGCCCGAAGCGGAATTCGCGAAAATCGCCCGCGACTGCAAAATCGCGTTGGCGGGGTCGTGCCCGCACTTGGAGCGCGGGGCGCAGAAGCCGTCGAACAGGCTGCTTTTGTTTTCCGATTCGGGCGAAGAGCT
>DJPO01000032.1:18610-18753 GCA_002437405.1 Opitutia bacterium UBA6410
CACTACGACAAAACCCACCTTTTCACGCTCTTCAACGAGGGCGCGCACGTCGAGGCGGGCAACGAAATCGTCGTCGCCGATACGCCGCTCGGGCGGGTCGGCTTCGCGGTTTGCTACGACATACGCTTCCCCGAATTGTTCGT
>DJPO01000071.1:0-7275 GCA_002437405.1 Opitutia bacterium UBA6410
AAAGCGGAGTCCGTTTTTACCGCGTTTACGACTCGGTCGGGGTAGGCAGTTTCGAAGGCGTCGGCGTTTTTCAGGTATTTGAAGATTGCGTCGGCGGGCGCGAGTTTTTTTCTGTCGGGTTCGCGTCCGTCCTTTTTGGCGTCGGCTATTTCGGTGGAGGCGGCGGACAGGTCGGCTTGCCAGTTGCGAATCTGTTTTGCCGCAGAATTTTCGTCGGGAGTTTTTTGGGCGAATGTGTTCGAGGCGAGGGCGTATTCCATTCCGCGTTCGAGCGCGGCTTGGGCGGCTTTGGCAAGCTTGGAGTCGCCCCCGTTTGCGGCGTCGGCGATTTTCTCGTAGTTGTTTGCCAAGTCGTCGTACGAAAAGTACCGCCCGTTTGCGCCGAGGATTTTTTGAAGCTCGCGGTTGTCGGTTCTCAGGAGTTTTTCGCCCGAGAATTTGCGGGAGTCGGCGGAGAGCTGCCACAGCCATTTCGACGCCGAAATTTTTCCGCCCGAAGTCCGCGCCTTCACGCTTCCGCCGAGCGATTTCAGAACGTCCGCCGCCGCGCTCGATACGGGCATTACGCGTCCACCCTTCATTGCGGGCAGCGTTCCCAGACTCGGCGAAAACGGCGAGTCGTACAGCGGGTCGGCTGTGAACGCAAACCACGCGCATGCGGGCAAAAACGCCGCCGCGAGCGCGAGCATTAGCGCGAACGAAAACGCGGATTTATTTTTCATTGCCGCCTCCGTTTCCCGCGAACATTCGCGGCAGGAACATCAGAACCATTCCGAAGAACGTCGCTCCGACTGCGAGCCACGGCAGCAACCGTGCGGGGTTGCGCACCGCCGACAGCACGCTCGTGCGTCCGTTGTCCGCGTACGACATTTGGTAGAACGTCCAGCCGCCGAACGAGACGGGCGAATTCATCGCGGCGGTTTTCGGGACTGCCGAGCCGTCGCGCAGGAATTCGAGTTTGCTCGAAAAGCTTTTCGGCGTGGAGCTGCCGTTCCAGTACTCGGCGTCGAATTTCACGAGTTTTATTTTAAAGGGGATTTTTATTTTCGCGCCGTTGCGCAGGACGACCGTGTCGCTTTCCGCGCCCTCCGTCAGCATAACCGAGCCCTCCGAGCGCATAAAATACTGAAGCGCGCCCGAGAGAATCAGCAGCACGAGCGCCATGTGCGCAATCGACATTCCGAAGCCGTAGACGCCCCCGCGCGCGTATCTCCAGCCGCTTGCGAGCAGGTTGACAACAGCCAACGCCCCTACTGTCGCGCCGCCGACGAGCGGCACTTTTACCGCGCTAAATTCGGCGAGGCAGAAAAAACTTTCGAAGAATTTCGATTTCGCCGCCTCTATTCCGATTTGCGTTTGCGCGATTGTCGCAACGAACACCAAAAAAGCCGCATACACCATAAGTCCGACGGCGAGCCGCCGCGAGGAGCAAATGTCGTATAGCGACTTTAACAGCTTTCGTACCATTTCCTATACGTTGAATCTAAAGAGCGCGACGTCGCCGTCTTTGAAGACGTAGTCCTTGCCCTCGAGCCTGTATGTGCCCGCCTCGCGCGCCTTGTGCACCGAGCCCGCCGCAATCAGGTCGTCGTACGCGACGACTTCCGCCTTGATGAATCCGCGTTCGAAGTCCGTGTGGATTACGCCCGCGCACTGGGGGGCTGTCATGCCCTTGACGAACGTCCACGCGCGGACTTCCTTTTCGCCCGCGGTGAAGTAGCTGGCGAGCCCGAGGAGGTCGTAGGTCTTTCTGATGAGCTCCGAAACGCCGCTGTCCGACGCGCCGAGCTCCGACAGATATTCCTTTGCCTCGGCGGGTTCGAGCGACGAAAGCTCCTCTTCGAGCCGCGCGCAGATTACGCACGAGTCGGCGTCGTGGGCGGATTTGACGAATTCGCGGACTTTCGCGACGTAGCCGTTCGACGCGCCGCCGTCGCCGATGTCGGATTCGCCGACGTTGCAGGCATAGATGACTGGCTTTGAGGTCAAAAGGAAGTACGATTTTATGCGCGCGGCGTCTTCGTCCGAGACGTCGGGCAGGGTGATTGCGGGTTTGCCCGAGTTGAGGTGGGCGACGAGCTTTGTGAGAAGCTCGACGTTTTTGATTGCCTCCTTGTCCATTCCCTTCGCCTTGCGGACGTTGCTTTCAAGCTGCTTTTCGCAACTTTGCAGGTCGCTTAGCACCAGCTCTGTCGTGATGATTTCGATGTCGCGCACGGGGTCTACCGAACCCATGTTGTGGAGAATGTCGTCGTCGTCGAAGCAGCGGACGACGTGGACGATTGCGTCGACTTCCCTGATGTTCGCGAGGAACTTGTTGCCCAATCCTTCGCCCTTGCTCGCGCCCGCGACGAGGCCTGCGATGTCGACGAACTCGACGGCGGCGGGGATAATCACGTTTGTCTTCGAGATTTCCGCCAAGGGTTTGAGCCTGTCGTCGGGCACTTCCACGACTCCGACGTTCGGTTCGATTGTGCAGAACGGATAGTTTGCCGCCTCCGCTTTTCTGCTTCTGGTCAGCGCGTTAAAAAGAGTGCTCTTGCCGACGTTCGGCAAACCTACGATACCTGCTTTCAACATAAAAATAAAATTTTCGTTTTGCGCCGCAAATTGGATAAACCGAACGCCCCGCGCGGCGCGTCGGGGCGGTTTGGCTGCGCGGGGCAGCGGCGGGCGCGGCGGTTAGTCGCGCGGGTCGTACTCGAGCGTCTTGCCCGCGTATTTTACCGTGACGTGGTTCTTTTTGTCGGCTCTCGCGGACTTTTCCGTGTAGCCGATTACCTGCGCGTCGATTCCGTATGACTTGGAGATTTCGATGACCTTCGCCGCGTCCGACTTTTTGCAGTAGACCTCCATTCGGTGCCCCATGTTGTAGACTTCGAACATTTCCTTGTCGGAAGTGCCGCTCGCCTTTTGAATGGCTTTGAAAATCGGGGGGACGGGCATTAGGTTGTCCTTGACGAAGTGTACCGATTTGCCGAAGCGCACGCATTTCGTCTGACCGCCGCCCGAGCAGTGGACGAGCCCCTTGATTAGGTCGGGATATTTTTTCATCACCTTCATAATTACGGGCGCATAGGTGCGCGTGGGCGAAAGCAGTGCCTGCGCAATCGTCATATCCGAACCCTCGAGCTTGTCCTCGAAGCGGTAGGGGCCGCAATAGACGAGCTTTTTGTCGGTGTTCGGGTCGAAAGTTTCGGGGTACTTTTTTCGGTAGTAGGGGCAGAGAATGTCGTGGCGCGCGCTCGTCAGGCCGTTCGAGCCTATGCCGCTGTTTTCGGCGTCTTCGTACGTCGCCTTGCCTGCGGACGCGAGCCCCACGATTGCGAGCCCCGCCTTTATTTTGTCGCCCGCTATGACCTTGTCGCGGCGCATTACCGCAACCGCGCAGGAGTCCACCACGACGGCTCCCGTAAGGTCGCCGACGTCGGCTGTTTCGCCGCCGCCCGAGTAAATCTTGACTCCGAGCGAGCGCAGGCGCGCCATAAATTCCTCCGAGCCGTTGATGAGCTCCGCCAACGCCGCCCCGCCGAAGTTGCGCGCGTTGCGGTTGACGGTGTTTGAAAGCAGAATGCGCTCGACCGCCCCGATGCAGAGCAGGTCGTCGATATTCATTACAATCGAGTCCTGCGAGATTCCCCTGAATACGGAGGCGTCGCCCGTTTCCTTATAATAGAGGTAGGCGATTATGGATTTCGTTCCGCTGCCGTCGGAATGGATTACGTTGCAGCGGGTCTTCGAGCCCGTGAGGTAGTCCTCGGTGATTTTGCAAAACGCGCCCTTGAAAAGCCCCTGATCGAGCTTGTCTACGGCGGCGTGGACTTCCTCCTTGCCCGCCGAAACTCCGCGGGCGGCGTATCTGCCGTTTGATTTGTCGGATTTCATAATTGAAAAAATAAATGTTTATTGCCCCACGAAGCGCGAGAAAAACGCCTTCAGCTGGGAGTAGTCGCGCGCGACGGGCAGGTCGGAATTTTCCGCCGCGAACTTGTCGGTGGGGCGGAAGAGAACCGCGTGGTCGGCTGCGCGGAGCATCGAAAGGTCGTTGTACGAATCGCCCGTCGAGACAACTCGGAAGTTGAGCGAGCGGAACGCCTCGACCGCCTTGCGCTTCTGGTCGGGCATTCTGAGCGTGTAGCCCGATACCGCGCCGTCGGGGGCGATTTCGAGCTTGTGGCAAAAGAGCGTCGGAGAGCCGAGCTTTGCCATGAGCGGGGCTGCGAACTGCTCGAACGTGTCCGAAAGGATTATCGTGCGGGTCTTCGACTTGAGCCAGTCGATGAACTCGCGCGCGCCTTCGAGCGGCTCGAGCGTCGAGATTACGCGTTCGATGTCCGCGAGCTTGATTTTGTGCTCCGCCAGAATGTCGAGGCGGTAGCGCATAAGCTTGTCGTAGTCGGGCTCGTCGCGCGTGGTGCGGCGCAGCTGCGGTATGCCCGCCGCGTCGGCGAAGGCGATCCAGATTTCGGGAATAAGCACGCCTTCGAGGTCGAGCGTGACGAGGGGCATTTTGTGTGAGTCGGACATTTTTTCGGGATTAGCGCGGGACGTATACGAAGTCCGCTTCTTTTGCGTTGAAGGAGGCGGTGTGGAGCGGTTTCTGGCTGCCCGTTTCGGTGTCGACGACATACAGCGTGCGCTTGTCGCCGCTCGACTTCGTGCAGATGAGGTGGCGGCCGTCGTTCAGCCAGACCGCGCCCGAGGTGTTCATACCCGCGCTGACCCACTTGGACTTGCGCGTCGTGAAGTCGTAGACCGCGACTTGGAAGCCCTTGTTCACCGCCGCCGTAAATGCGATTTTATTCGGATAGACGGGGTTCCACGCGGGCTCGGAGCAATAGCCGCTCATGCGCGTGTTGACTCTCTGCATTTTCCCGCCAGACGCGGACATCGTGAAAATCTGGGGGCCGCCCATTGTGTCGCTTGCGAAAATCACTTTCGAGCCGTCGGGCGAAAAGCTCGGCGAGCTTTCCGTGGCCTTGGTTTTCGTCAGGCGTTTGAATCCGCCGCCCGAGGCGTTCGCCGTCCACACTTCCGCGTTGCCGCTCGAGGTGAGAATCAGCGCGACTTTCGAGCCGTCGCGCGAGAACGAGCCGCCCGTATTGCTGCCCTTGTACGACGCGAAGACCTTGCGGGTGTTCGTCGAAAGGTCGATGGAATACAAATCCATAAAGCCCGTGCGGTAGTAGCCCGTGTAGATTATACGCCTGCCGTTGGGCGAAAAGTGGGGCATTAGCGAATCGGAGTTGTCGCGGGTGACGGCGCGGACGTTCTGGAATACCATGTCCGAAATGCAGATGTCGGAAGTCTTCCAGTTGTTGCGCGAGTACGAAAAAGCGACTGTCCCCGCAAAAAAGCCCTCGGATTGCAGTGTGCGGCGGACGACGGCGTCGCACGCTTTCATCAGGGCTTCGACGGTGCTCGAGCCCTTGCAGGTTTGCTCGAAATTCGCGCCCTTGGATACCGATACCCTGACGGTGTTCGAGCCCAAGTCCGTGAAATTGAAAACCATCTGCGCCCTTTGCAGCGGCACTTGTTTGTAGCTGCCGTGCAGGTTGAACGCGCGCTTTGCCAAGGCGGCAAGCTTTGCGTCGTGCGATGTAATCGCGACATTGTAAACGGGTACGTTCAGACGCCCGATGTCCGTTGAAATGGCGTCTACGTCGATGTGCGACTGCCCGAAAATCGGCAGGGACGCCAAGGGCAGCAGCAGCGCAATAAAAGTCCTTCTTATCATATCCCGACAAGTATTTTCAAAATGCGCGGTTTTTCAACATCTTTTTACTGTTCGGGGAAAAAGAATCGCAGGAGTACCGCGGGGGCGCGTTTTTTTTCCCTGCGCGCGCCCTACTTCAAATGTCCGAAAACGCGCTTATGCTCGATTAGCACAAAGACAAGAGTCGCCAGAAACGCCGAGAAGTCGCCGACGGGGAAGCTCGCCCACAAGCCGTTTAACCCGAAAAAATGCGGCAGGATCAGCATCGCGGGGACGAGGAATGCGAGCTGCCGCAACATCGTGAGCGTTATGGAAATGCGCGGGCGTTTTGTGGACTGGAAGTATCCCGAAGCGATTATGTTTATCCCGATGAACGGATACCCCGCGACCATCAGCCGCAGTGCGGTTTCGCCCATATCCAAGAGGGCGGATTCTTCGCCCAGAAAGATGTTGAAAATCGCGCGCGGGCAGATTTCGGCGACGAGGAAGCCCGACGTGCAAATGAGTGTCGCGAAAAACAACGCCCTGCCGAACGCGCGCCTGACGCGCTTGAGGTTCTCCGCGCCCCAGTTGTAGCCGATTATCGGCTGGACTCCCATACTCAGCCCCACGACGGGCAGGAAGAGGAAGAACGTAACTGTAGCGCAGACGCCGATTACCGTGAGCGCGGGTTCGGCTCCGTATTTGCGAGCCTGCAAGACCATCACCGAGACCGCGACTGCCGCCAGAGTCTGCAAGATGAACGCGGGCGAGCCCGCCGACAAAATCTCCCGAACCGCCGCCACCGACGGGAAGATGTTTTTTCGACGAACCTTCAAGACGCTGAATCCGCCGAAATAATAGACGAGTACGACCGCCGAAGCGCACGCCTGCGCGGTAATCGTCGCCAACGCCGCCCCGCGAACTCCCCAGCCGAAGACGACCAAAAAGAGCCAGTCGAGCGCAACATTGGTAAGTCCGCCCACGAGAATCACGGACATCGCCAAGACGGGGCGGCCTTCGACGCGTATTAAGTTATTTATTCCGTAGGAGATTTGGTCGAAGACCATACCCGCCAAGATGACGGAAAAGTAGGCGCAGGCGTCGGGGAGAATTTTTTCGGTTGCGCCGAAGAACGTTAAAATCTGCGGCAAAAACGGCATACCGATGCAAGCCGCCAAGAGGGAGACGAAGGCGTAAAGCACGAATGCCTGTGCGAGGTATTTTTCGGCGAGTTCGCGTTTGCCCGCGCCGAGGACGATAGACATAACGGTGGCCGCGCCCTGACCGATAGTCATCGAGACGGCGAGGGTAAAGAGGGTGGGGGAGAAGCAGACGGTGATGGCGGCAAGGGCGTCTTCGCCGCAGACTCTGCCGACGAAGATTCTATCGGCGGCGTTATAGGCGGCGTCGACGAGAGTGGAGAGTATTGCCGGAGCTGAATATCTGAAAATCAATCGCGATATTCTCTCCGTCCCTAATTTATCGAGGGGGGAAGGCATATTGCCAGTGTGGGAGGTTTTTTGGGCGCGTGAAATCACCGTTGATACAGCGTTTCGGTCTTGTGCCGCAATGGGTAC
>DJPO01000071.1:7422-7622 GCA_002437405.1 Opitutia bacterium UBA6410
CGTTTTTTAATTACAGCAAAAGTTGCTTCGCGCCTTTTGCGGGTAAGAGTAGAAATGCGGGGTGTTTTTTTCGAATGTCTTTAATTAGTCCAGAAGCGAGCGAAGCAAGCTTCAGTAATATTTTCGGCAAACCGAAACCGAATTTAAAAACACCGCGCGCGGCTTTAGCCGCGCTGACTAGGCTTGTCAAATTGGGCTTC
>DJPO01000050.1 GCA_002437405.1 Opitutia bacterium UBA6410
GGGCGACAGTTAAGCCCCCTTTCGTAGCCGACAAGCCCTCTCGAGAGGCTCGCGCCCCTCGAGCTCCCCTACTGGGAGAAAATATTGCCGCGGGGGTTTTTTGCCTTTGCGGCTTTTTTATTGTGCGCGTTGTCGTTTCTTTTTATTGGCGATTGTATTCAACACGAAGCTCGCTTTGCTCGCTTCGGAAGATTAAAATGGGCTTGCGCTTTCTGGCGGCTTGCCCTCTCGAGAGGCTCGCGCCCCTCGAGCTCCCTTACTGGGAGAAAATATTGCCGCGAAGTTTTTTTTCTTTTGCGGCTTTTTTGTGTTTGTTTTTTTCGATTTTTCTTTGCCTATCATTGCGTTTTTTGCTGGTCTTTTTTTCGGGAAATTTTTATCTTATTTTCTTCATTCGGTATTTGTCTTTTTATAATGCTTAACTTTTATTACATATGAAGATAGGGAATTTTATCTTATTGGGGGCTGCCGCTTTTGCGGCGTTCGGCACTTTGTCGGCTGCCGATTTGCGCGGATTGCAAGACGACAAGCGCGTTTTGCTCAATCCCGACAAGGGTTGGTATCACCATTATTACGACAACGAACTCGGCAAATATTTGAGCTCCGACGCTTCCATTGCGGCGATTCCCAATATGCACCACCTATTTCTGCGTTTCGCGTGGTGTTTTCTCGAGCCAGAAGAAGGAAAATTCAACTGGGCGTTGATTGACGACATTGTCGAAAAGTGGTATCCCAAGGGCGTAAAAATTTCGCTTTCCATTAGCTGCAACGAAACGCGCGAAAAATACGCAACCCCCAAGTGGGTTTTCGACGCGGGCGCGAAGGGCAGAATCTTAAAAGCCCGCACGGGTATGGAAGTCGCCGAGCCGAATTGCGACGACCCCGTTTTTCTCGAAAAGCTCGAAAACCTCCACAAGGCGATAGCCGCCCGCTATGACGGCAAGCCGTTCATTGTAGATATGACGCTTGCGAGCATCGGCAACTGGGGCGAGGGGCACTATTGGGGCACTTACGGGAAATCGGTTTCGTGGGACACGATAAAAAAGCACATCGACATTTTCACCCGCTGCTACAAAAAGAGCCAGCTGACAATCGGAGACGACTGGATTGGCAACAATCTCAAGGGCGACGAGCTCGCCGCCGCGCGCGAGTATATCAAAAAGAACAAAATCGCCTACCGCGACGATTCGATTTTGGTCGAATGGCACTACTTTGCCGAATGCAACAAGGGTACGGATTCGCTCCTGCGCCCGCAGTTTTTCGACGACATTTATTCCTACGCGCCCGCAACTCTCGAGCTCGAGCACTACGCCAAGACTCTCAAAAGCGGCACATGGAAAGGCGCGAACGGCGAAAAGGAGGGCGCGGCGGCTTTGCGCAGGGTTTTGAAGAAGTCGCATTGCACCTATCTGGGCTATCACGGCTATGCCGAGGATTACGCGAAGGACAATCCCGAAACGATAAAAGAATTGGCGAACAAAGTCGGGTATTGGTACTTTATAAATTCGGTCGATTTCGACTCCGACGGCAATTTGACGCTTGAGTGGGAAAACCGCGGCGCGGCGCACGCGTTCAACAAATACGAATTGTTTGCGAAAATCACGGGCAAGGGGATTGTGAAAAAAATCCCGCTCCCCGCCGACAACCGCAAGTGGGAGCCCGACTCCCCCGTGAAGGAAACGTACAAGCTCCCGCTCGCCCAGCTTCCTTCGGGCGAATACGAGCTTTCAATCGGAATGGAAAAAACGTCGCCCGAAAACGAAGCCCGCCCGATAGAGCTCGGCTTCAACGCAAAGTTGCGCGACTCGGACGGTTTCTATCGGATTTTGAAATTCAAAAAATAGAAGTTGCCCGAATCGGGCGGATTCACCAAAAAAAATTGCATTATGAAAAAGGCTAAAAAACTACTCTCATTGGTTGCCGTGTTCGCATCGCTTTTCGGCGCGGCGTACGCGGTCGATTTGCGCGGGTTGCAGGACGACCAGCGTGTTTTGCTAAATCCCGACAAGGGCTGGTATCACCATTTTTACGACAACGGGCTCGACAAATATTTGAGCTCCGAGGCGTCGATTGCGTCGATACCGAATATGCACCATCTCTTTTTACGTTTCGCGTGGAGTTTCCTCGAACCCGAAGAGGGCAAATTCAACTGGGCGTTAATCGACGACATCGTAAACAAATGGAATCCAAAGGGCGTGAAAATTTCCCTCGGCATTTCTTGCAACGAAACGGGGCTTAAGTACGCCACCCCGAAGTGGGTCTTCGACGCTGGCGCAAAGGGCAGAATCGTCAAAACCCGTTGGGGATTCGAAGTCGCCGAGCCGAATTGCGACGACCCCGTTTTCTTGGAGAAGCTCGAGAACCTGCACAAGGCGATAGCCGCCCGCTACGACGGCAAGCCGTTCATCGAGGATATGACGATTCTGAGTATCGGCAACTGGGGCGAAGGACACTATTGGGCGACATTCGGCAAAGTCGTTTCGTGGGAGGCAATCAAAAAGAACATCGACCTCTACAAACGCTGCTATAAAAAGAGCCAAATTGTAATCAACAACGGTGTGATAACCAGCAATCTGAAGGGCGACGACGAGCAGGTTGCGCGCGAATACGTCAAAAAGAGCAAATTCGGCTACCGCGACGATTCCATTTTGGTAGCGTGGCACTATTTTGAGCGGTGCAAAAACGGCACTCTGCCGCTTGTTCGGACGGAATATTTTGACGACATCTATCCGTTTGCCCCCGCCACGCTCGAGCTTGAACACTACCACGCGACCCGCAAAAGCGGCTCGTGGAAAGGCGCGAACGGCTCGGAGGAGGGCGCGAAGGTTCTCGTGCGCACATTGCGCGAGACCCACTGCACGTTCCTCGGCTACCACGGCTACGCGGAGCAGTACATAAAGGACAATCCCGAATTTATAAAGCAGGCGGCGAATCTGCTTGGGTACTGGTACTTCATCAATTCCGCAAATCTCGACGACGACGGCAATCTTGTTCTTGAGTGGGAAAACCGCGGCGTCGCCCACGCGTTCACCCGCTACCGTCTGTTCGCGAAAATCACGGGCAACGGAATCGACAAAAAAATCCCCCTATTTAACGCCGACAACCGCAAGTGGGAGCCGAACACGCCCGTCAAGGAAACCTATTCCCTCGCGCTCGGCGACTTGCCCGCGGGCGAATACGAGCTTTCGATAGGAATGAAATCCTCGGCAAAAAAGGACGCCCGCGTCATCGAGCTTGGCCTCAAAGAGGGCTTGCGCGACTCCGACGGTTTTTATCGGATTTTGAAATTCAAAAAATAAATCCCGAAATTTTTGAATTATGAAAAATACGAAAAAACTACTCTCGATTGCCGCCGTCTTCGCGTCGCTGCTCGGCGCGGCGCACGCCGCCGATTTGCGCGGACTGCAGGACGACCAGCGCGTCCTGCTAAATCCCGACAAGGGCTGGTACCACCACTATTACGATAATTGCCTCACGAATTATTTGGGCTCGGAGGAGTCGATTTCGGCGATTCCGAATATGCACCATCTCTTCCTGCGCTTCCCGTGGAAGAATCTCGAACCCAAAGAGGGGCAATTCAACTGGGCGTTGATTGACGACATCGTGAACAAGTGGTATCCCAAAGGCATAAAAATCTCGCTCTCCATCACCGCCAACGAAACGAGCCCAGCCCCCGCGACTCCGCAATGGGTCTTCGACGCGGGCGCAAAATTCAGAGTCGCGAAAATAACTTGGGGCGGCACTACAAAAGAGCCGATTGAAGACGACCCCGTTTTCTTGGAGAAGCTCGAAAACCTGCACAAGGCAATCGCCGCGCGCTACGACGGCAAGCCGTTTGTCGTCGATATGACGCTCGCGAGCCTCGGCAACTGGGGCGAAGGCCATTACTGCGCGACGTTCGGCAAACCCGTTCCGTGGGCGACAATCAAAAAGCACATCGACCTCTATAAACGCTGCTACAAAAAGAGCCAGCTGACAATCGGCGACGACTGGATTGGCAACAATCTCAAGGGCGACGA
>DJPO01000052.1 GCA_002437405.1 Opitutia bacterium UBA6410
CGTCGCCGTCCTCCTTTGCCTCCGCGAAAAACACGACACTTTGCGAGCCGTTCGACGCGTACACCGACAGCTTCCCGTCTTTGTACTCGAGCCGCACGCAGGAATTTATCGAAGTTTTGTTTTTCTGCGCAATCATAATCGGCGCGGTCGTAATGTCCTTGAGTATGCTTTTTTCGATTTTCATAGATGCTTCAGATGATGGTTGATTGTTTTCTTTACCTCTTCGAGGTCGGCTTCAAGCCCATCGACGGCGTCCGTAATCTCCGACAACCCGCCGAGCGCGTCGTATACCGCGTCTTTTACGTCGCCCAAAACTTCGCCCGCGATACCCGCCTTTTCGCGGCAATTCGGGCAGCCGTCCACATAGGACGATTGCTCCCATATCGCACCGCACTCGTCGCAAAATCGGGAGTTCGCCAAAATCTCCAAGTCGCGGTGCGTCGCCGACGCGGGACAAACTCCCTTGCGCAAAAAATATTTTGCCATATCCACCCACGCGGCGTGTACGTCCGCCGTTATCCTGCTATTTTTCATAAACCTCTCCTTTCGTCGCCAAAATTTCGGTTTCCTGCTTCGTCTTGACCTGTACGCCCTCGTTTTTGAAAAATCTTGCGGGTACAAATTCGAGCGCCTCCGCAATCGATTTTACGGGCATTCTGCGCCCCGCAGGCGTGCGGTTGAACTCGCAGGCGGCGCGGCGCACGGCGGCCTTTGCGTCGAAACCGCCGTCTTCGGGGACGCCCAAAACCCAGCCCGTGCCGTTGCCCAGCGCGTCAACCTTGCCCTCGGCGGATAGCACGACAAACCTACGCTTCGCCCTGCCTTTCGCCTCCCTGTTGGCAGCCTCGAAGTCCGCAGCGGCGCACGCCTCGAGCCGAATCTCTTCGTAGACATTCGCGGCGTCGCCCTCCGCGAGCTTTTTGAGCAGCACGGCTCGGACAATCTCGAGCCCAACTTTTGTTGCATTTTTACCTTTCATATTCTCTCCTTATTTTTTGTTTTTTTTGTGGTTGAAAATCGTAATAGCTCTTTCCGTCGCCGCGCGCCTTGGGGTAAAACACCGCCTCGAGCACCGCGCGCGGCTCGCCCGCCAAAAACTCCGCGAGCATATCCACGCGGCGGGCGGGCGCAAATTGCGCGCAAAACAGGACGGCTTCGTCCTCGGGGACAATCGCGTTGATTCGCTCCTTTGTGCAAAGCTCGACATACCCGACGCGCCCCTCGTCAATCGCACATTTGCACGCTCCGAGACTTTTTCCCGAGAGCTTCGCAAGCGTCGCCGCCGAATACCCCGTCGACGTGTTCGACCGCGCAAATTCGCGCTGCATAGCCGTCGACACACCCGCAGGACGCCGCCGCCTCATACCCCGAGCCTTTCGCGTAGCTTTGCGACCTCCTGAGCCGACAACGCGCCGACGGCAGCCCTGATTCGCCCGAGCCTCTCCGACTCGGACAAATTCGACCGCTCGGACAAAAACTTGACAAAATCCACCCGCGCAATCTTGTTTTGCACACGCCCGACCGCGTCGGGCTTGCTACGGCAAGCCGCAAGATTACCGAGTCTTACTTGATTGATAACCGTTGAGACCGACACGCCCAAAATGCGCGCCACCTCGCGCGTCGGCAGCCAGCTGCTATTGTTGCCTTTGAAAAGATACTCATACTGTTTATAATCCTGCGGCATTTGACCAAATACTCCCTTTTGTTCGGATTTAGAATTTTTTAAAATTTGAAAAATCGCCTCGGACGCGTCCTCAATCAGACCGCCCGAAAGCACATACAACAACACGCTTTCGGGCGGAAAAAGCTTGTACGCGCTTTTTTTGACAACGCGCAAATCGAAGCCCGCAATAAAACGCCTATCAAACGCACTGCGCACCCACGCGTCGGAATACCCGAGCGCCGCGCCGACCTCTTTCGGGGACAACAACACGCCGCCGTTATCCAACATCTGCAAAAACTCCGCCGTAGTCATCGCCAGCAAACCCAGATAAACAGCAACATTGCCCAAGCGCCCGCGCCGAACGCAAGCGGCGCCGCAACCGACGCACCGACCGAATCCCCGCCCAAAACGCGGCGGATTTCCGACTTCAAAAATTCCCAAAACTTCAAAATTTTCATCAGTTCCTCGCCTCCGCGCCGTTTAACTTTGCCTTGAAAATCGTGAACGGGAAAACCGCCTTTTTTTGCGCCCCGTTCCACTCCTTGGCGACAACCGCCATTACGTCGTCCAAAGACAACTCCTCGCCGCCCTCGACCTTTAAAACCGCCCCGCATTTGAGGCAGTCAACCTGTACGGCAAACCCGCCGCCGTCCGTCGCCATTACCGCAACGTGCGGCCTTTGCCCGCAACATTCGTCTATTTTGTACATTTTTTTAGTCTCCGATATTTAACTGTTTAAATTTTTCGCCCGCCTGCGCGCGAGGTCGCGCCGAACGATTGTTTCGACCTCCTCAATCGTCTTGGCGTGTATCAAGTGCCCGTTCCCGTCCCGCCCGAGCGACAAAAGCGGATATGTGCTCCACGACGGCAACAATTTTTGCGTCTTCGGGTCGGCGTGCTGGATTTGGAGGAAAAATTCGCCCGCCAAATACCCCGCCGAATACGCAAACGCCTCGCCGCCGACGTTGAAAACCTGCGATACGCGCGCGCCGCCCGCGTGCCTGTCCTTGCCGCGCCACCGCCATACTATCCGCTCCGCTTCGGGGTCGAACAAAAGGCCGCCTAAATCGAGTTGCAACGCGTCCATCAAAGCCCCTCCGTCAAAACGTTAAAAACCGTTGCCGCCACAAGCGGAACTTGTCCGTTGCCAATGGCTTTGAATCTGTCCACGAAATCGGGTATCCCATCAGCCATTCGTTCATCCTCGGAGTGCACCGCATATTGTGGTTTTTGAGTATCCAATAGGGCACGGAATGCACCCTCGCCCCAAACTTGGAATTGCGCAGATTGCGAACCTTTATCGCCGCCTGTTGCGTGCTCCCGTCGCTCGCAAGGGGCGTCGGTATGCGCCAAAATCCAGATTCGCTTGCGCCTGTGGGGCGCGCCCGCGTCGTCCGCTCCCATAACAAGCCACCTTGCATTATACCCGGTTTCGGCAAGGTCTCCAAGCACTCGCCCGAGCCCCCGAACAGCGAGCATTGGGGAGTTCTCCAGCAGCGCGTATCGCGGTCGTATCTCGCCGATAATGCGCGCAAACTCCCGCCATAGCCCGCTTCGCTCTCCGTCGAGCCCCGCGCCCTTTCCCGCGACGGAAATGTCCTGACAGGGGAAGCCTCCGCAGATACAGTCGATTTTCCCTCGCCACGGTCGCCCGTCGAAAGTCCGCACGTCGTCCCAGATTGGGAATTTGGGCAGGATTCCGTCGCGCTGGCGTTGTAGGAGGATTTTTCGACAATAAGAGTCAATCTCGACAGCACAGACACAGGTATGTCCGAGTAGCATTCCGCCGAGGATTCCTCCCCCGACTCCAGCAAATAAGTGTAGCTCATTCACGCTCCCTCCCCCTGCGCATATCGAGATAAACGGCAACCCCAAGCAGTACCGCCGTAAAGAGCAAATAGATTACGCCCGCGACATTTCCGCGCAAGGCGGCAATCCCCGCGCAAAAATACAAAACCGACGCAAATACTATCGAAGCAGCGCAAAAATTACTCATTTCGCGCCCCCTTGCCTAAAACCGAATCACACTGTCCGATAATCGACCGTTCGATTTCGGTAAGTTCGCAAGCCCTCGGCGTGCGCTCCGCAACCCTCCGCCGTATCTCGGCGATTTCGGGGAGCGAAAACACCGCCCTCACGGGCACGTCGAAGCGCCTATTCCACGCGTCGATAGCCTCTTGTTCGGAGCAATAAAGACCCGTATGGGCGTAGCAATTACAACACTCGACAAATAACTCCTCGCTATTGGTGGTTTCGGCAAGTATCGCTTCCTCGCCGCAGAACGGACATCTTTCAAGCTCAAGTTTATATCCGTTGTCCATTATATCCACCCTTCCTCTTCTTCGATTTGCGGCACTGTGCTATATGTACCGCACTTAAAAAATAAGCTGCCGAGAGAGTCGCCGCGTTCCACTTCGACGGCGACGGTCGCGGGTTTCGAGACACGCGCCGCAGATTTGGGCAATTTGCCGCGCGCGTCAAATTCGCGGCAATTTAAATATTCCCAGTCTGCGGGCGAGACAGGCATACCGTGTTTTAAGTCGCACGTTATTTGACTGCCGATAAAGTGCGCAAAACTGCAATTTTTACATTTGCCGCCCATTATTTCGCCTCCTTAAAATCCGCCCAGCGGATAACGTAAAATTCGAGCGTTTCGAAGCCGTATTTTTCGCCAAAAAACTCCCAAAACCGCGACAAAGACGGGAAACCGTCCATTAGCGCGATAAGCTCGAGGTCGTCATCGCGCAGCCCCGCGAGCCCGAACGGCAACC
>DJPO01000009.1 GCA_002437405.1 Opitutia bacterium UBA6410
AATCTGTCGCCCGTCATCGTGATACCAACGGACGTGCCGAGGAAAATCGTCACAATGTTGATGAGCTCGTTTTGCGCCGCCTTGCTCAGACGCTCGCAGACGCCGCACTCGCGCAGGAAGTTGCCGAGCATCAGCATACCCACGAGCGCGGAAACGTCGGGGACGAGCAGAATGCAGAAGATTGCCACAATCAGCGCGAAAATCAGCTTTTCCAGTCTCGAGACTTTGCGGAGGCTCTTCATTCTGATTTTACGCTCCTTTTCGGTGGTCAAAAGGCGCATGATGGGCGGCTGGATAATCGGCACCAACGCCATATAGCTGTACGCCGCAACCGCGATGGGCGCGAGCAAATGCGGGGCGAGCTTGTTTGTGATGAAAATGGAGGTCGGGCCGTCCGCGCCGCCGATGATGCCGATTGACGCAGCTTCCTGCGAGGTGAAGCCGAGGTAAATCGCCCCGATGAATGTCGCGAACACGCCGAACTGCGCCGCGCCGCCCAAAAGCAGAGTCTTGGGGCGCGCGATGAGCGGGCCGAAGTCGGTCAGCGCGCCGACGCCGAGGAAAATCAGGGGCGGGAAGATTTCGAGCAATACGCCCATTTGCAGATAATAATAGAGACCGCCCGTGCGCGCGCTGTAAACGTCAACGATTTTCTGCCCGCAGGATAGGTTTTCGCCGACACTTGCCATAATGTCGGTAATGTCGCCCGAAGCCTGCGCCCAGACGAATACGTCCGAGCCCTTGAGCTCGACCTGCCTGCCCGCGAACGGCACGGTGAACGTCATATCCGCCTCCGCGCGTTCCTTTTCGGTCTTGAAAGTCGGGTTGCTCGGGCGGACTATCGCGACCAAGTCGGGAATGCCCTTCGCCTTTTTGAAGGTGTCCTTGCGGCCTTCCGCACTGGTGATGTCCTCCACCGAATTAAAATATTCGGCAACCTGCGCCTGCGCCGCCGCCTGCGAAACTCCGCCTTCCGCGATAACGTCGGAAACGCACGAGGGCAGATGCTTCACGACTCTGGGGACGAAAACCTTTCCGCCGTCGGAGACGAACAAGTTCGTGAGCTTCCCCTCAACGGGGGCAATCAACGCCTCCGCGGGCTTGTTCAGAACGCCCTCGGTCGGGAGGTTCGCAAGCAGCGCGCCGAACGCAATCGGCACGAGCAACAGCGGCTCGAACTCCTTGAAAACCGCCAAATACATTAGCACCGCAACGACGCCCCACATTACAATCATTCGCCAGTCGACATATAAAAATCCCGTGTCGCAGGCGAGGTCTATCAAACTTTTCAACATAGCCTATGGAGTAGTTTGGGGGTTATTTTTTGGGCTGGAATGCGGAGAAAATTTTCCCGATTGCGGAGGTAAAGAGCGTCTGGGACGCCAGCACAAACATCACCAGCAAAAATCCCGACGCACAAAATGCCGCCATTTCTCCGAACGACGGATGCATTGGTATCAACGTTTCCGATATAATCATATTGTTCCTTTTTTTAACTGAAGTATTTTATCCAAAGACAAACCGAGCTCACCGCCAGCGATATGACCATCACGATAAACCCGTATTTGAAAAATTCCAAAAATGCGATTTTATGCCCGTGCTTCGCGGAGTTCTCCGAGACTATCACGTTAGCCGCCGCGCCGATAATCGTCATATTTCCGCCCAGGCACGCGCCGAGCGAAAGACTCCACCAGAGCGGGTGCGCATACGCCGCGCCCATGGACTTTTCGATTTCCAAAATCAGCGGGGTCATCGTCGCAGTGTACGGAATGTTGTCGATTATCCCCGAGATTACCCCCGAGCCCCAAAGTATAATCATAGCCGTAGCCGACTGCGAGCCCTTGGTTACCTCCAAAATCCAGTCCGCCATAATCTTGATTCCGCCCGACGCCTCGAGCGCGCCCACTATTATAAACAGCCCGATGAAAAAGAATATCGTGTTCCACTCGACGTCCCTGAACAAGTCCTCTGGCTTTTCGAAGAGCAGGAGAATCGACGCCCCCGTGAGCGCGATTGTGGAGGTCTGAAGCTCGAGCGCATCGTGAAGCCCGAACCCGACAATCACGCAAATTAGCACGAGAATCGAGCGCACCGCACACGCGCGGTCGGTAATCGTCGGGGCGCGGTTGCCGTGCATCAGCGCGTCCATTCTCTCCTTCGACGCCTTCAAATCCTTGCGGAAGACGAAGAGCAGATAGCCGCATACGACAACCAAAATTATCGCGACAATCGGGGAAAGCTCGCAGATGAAATCCATAAACGAAAGGTTCGCCGCGCTGCCGATTATGATGTTCGGCGGGTCGCCGATGAGCGTGGCAGTCCCCCCGATGTTCGAGGCGAAGATTTCGGCGATGAGAAACGGCACGGCGGGTATGTCGAGCTTCTTGGAAATCGCGAAGGTAATCGGCATTACGAGAATTACCGTCGTGACGTTATCCAATAACGCGCTGACAACGGCTGTGAAAACCGCGAGGGTCGGCAGGATAAGCATGGGTCTGCCGCGCGTTAGCCGCAAGAGCTTGGCGGCGGCAAAGTTGAAAATCCCGCTACGCGCCGCAACTGAAACGATAATCATCATCGCAATCAGCAAAAAGACTACGTTGAAGTCGATGTAGTTGATGTAGTAGGTGGGATTCGCGACCCCGTCGGTCGATTTCTCCTGAGCCACAAGCCCGAGGATAATCGCCATACACGCCCCGATTAGGGCGATGGTCACTTTGCTTATCTTTTCGCTGGCGATAAATACATACGCCAGAACGAGTATCGCAGCCGAGAAAAACACGGCGTGGTTTCGAGTTATATCGTGTAGATATTCCATATAGTTTGCTATGTTGATTTGTTTGATAGGCGGGAGTCGGGAAACTCCCGCAGAAAGACGCATCTATTCCCGAAAACGGGAATGCGTCCAACGTCCCCGCCCCGCAAACGGAGAGGAGACAGGCGGCGGCTCGAGCCGCTCAAATCAACAGATTGCAAACGCAGGGACTATGGGCGCAATTTGGGGAAAGTCCGCAAAAGCCCTTGTCCAACGAAACGGAACGTCCGCCGACGAAAGGCAAAACGTCCTTGTAAAAAGAATCGGTAAGCGCGGAGACCAGAAGCTCCGGCAGACAATCGGAATCGAAGCAGGCTTGCCTTTCCCTGCCGCGGATACGCCTGTCCCTCAGCTTGTCGGTGGAGGAGACGGAAACCGATTGAGGAAGGGCGTAGACGATGTTCGAATCGCCCGTCGCGCCCATGGAAAAGATACAGTCGCCGTTGTCCGCGCCGCTCGCGGCGGACACGTCGGAGGAAGCGGCGGCAGTCGCAAAAACCGCCGACACGACAATCCAGAAGACTGTAAACAGAAATTTCAAACGGGGAATAAACTTTTATCGTTAAGGCAAATAGTCAAGCAATTACTTTGCGGAGCGCGGAAAAGCGACAATAAAAAAATGCCCCGAAAAAAATTTACAAATTTTGTTGACCTCGACAAAACGGATGTGCTAAAGTAGCGAACTTTAAAAGGAGAGATGACAGAGTGGCCGATTGTGCCTGACTCGAAATCAGGTGTGCGGGCAACCGTACCGGGGGTTCAAATCCCTCTCTCTCCGCGTTTTGAATTTCACACGAACCCGTGTGGAATTTTTTTGTTTATTCGCCTCCAAACCGCTCCTCAAACGCCTTCGAGGGGCACAACTCATTGGGTCAACACCAAAGAGAATGGATTTTACTGAAGGTGCCGCATAGAACCAAGATCCTTAATCTGTAATTTACGGGTTAACCCCAAATGTTGTGGAATAACAATTTGGGTCAACACCAAAGAGAGTGGAATAACGATTTTTTTGTAATTTGTTTTTCATAGTTTCAC
>DJPO01000010.1 GCA_002437405.1 Opitutia bacterium UBA6410
CGTCAATTTTTCCGAAGGGGGCAGCCGCCCCCTTCTCTAAAAAAATATTGAAAAGACTATTTTTTTTTGAAGTATGAGGGTATGTCAATTTCGCGCTGTCTCGTTGTGTTGTTCTGCGCCGCGGAGTGCTTCGCGGCGGACATTGCCTCCGTCCCGTTCTCGGACGCGGACAAATTTTGGCGCGACAACGGGCAAATCCGCACAGCCGCAGCCCGCGGCGCACTCGATTCGGGGCTTCCCGCACTCGCGGGTCATATCGCCTCCGACCTCAGAAAAAATCCCGACGGCGGCAGTACTGAGGAAATCGCCCTGATTGAAGTCGACGCTTACATTGCGCAGGGCGCGTACGAAAAGGCGGCGAAAATCCTTCCCGAAATACTCGCTAAAAATCCGTCTGCGGAAAATAAAATTCGGGCGGCACTCGTGTATGTCGGGCAGGGCGACACCGCAAAGGCGGAGTCGGAGCTTTCGACGGTTTCCGCCACCGATGTCCCCGAAAATTTTATGCCGTGGTACAGACTCGCGCTGGGGTACGTCGCATACCGAAAGACCGACGTGCAAAAGGCGGTCGAGGAATTTTCGGCGGCGAAATCGGGCGCGCAGAAGAATATCGTCGCCGACGCGGAAATCGCGCTGAACCTTGCAAAGCTCGCGGGGAATCCGTCGCGCGAAAAATTGGCGGAAATCGCCGACAAGCTCTCGGAAAACGTGCGCATTTACATGGGAACTCCCGCGGGATTCCAGTTCGCAAAACAATACGCGGCAGTCCTGTTCAGACTCGGGAAGTTCGACGAAGCCGCGGAGGTCATCGACCAACAGCTGCAAATCGAGCTGACCGAGGCGGTAGACCGCGACGAATTGAGGCTCGTCGGCGCGCTGATGACGCGCAGCAGCGCGCGGCAGTTCGCGGTTCTACGCGACGTGCTTTTGAAAACCGAATCGGCGGAAGTCGCCGAATACGCGATTTCGCTTATCGGGCGCAATCCCGAAATCAAGCCCGAACAGTTCGATGTGCTCATCGACGAAGTCCTGCGGGACGGCTCGCCGAAAATCCGCGACAAAATTCTGCTCGAAAAGGCGAAAACTGCGGTGCGGCGCGGCGACCCGAAGGCGGCGTCGGAATTCGCCAAGCGGCTGACGGTGGACTTCCCCGGGTCGGGGTATTTGGCGGACGCGCTCAGAATCCTCGCGTGGGGGGCGTACTCGGCGGCGGACGGCAAGCTGCCCGAATACAGGTTGGCGGCGACTTACCTGATGAGGCTTTCGGAATTGGAGAAAAATCCCGAGCGGGCGCGTCTTATAAAAATATCCGCCGCCGACTGCTACAAGTTGAGCTCCGACCTGCAAACGGCGGCGAACATCTACCGCCCGCTCGTGGCGCAATTCCCCGAACGCGCGGGGACGATACTTTTCAAGGCGGTCGACACAATGCTCGACGCCCGCGACGAAAAGGGGGCGTGCGATGCAATCGACGCTGCGGAGGCGCTCGACAGCGTTTCGGGCGACGAAATCTGGAACGCCGAATGGCTCGTTGCGCGCAACTTCCGCGAAACGGCGCGCGCTAACGAAGAGCTTAAACGAATCGAAAAACTTTTATCTTCCCCCAAGGGGAAATCGGGCAGCCTGCACGCAAAATTGCTGTGGCTGAAAGCGGTGTTGCTTCGCGAAAAGAGCGACTTTGCGCGTGCTGAGGAGGTCTGTACGCAGGTCGGGCGGCTCGAAAATCTGCCCGAACAGGTTGCGGCGAGCACGCTGCTCGTGAAGGCGGCGTGCTTGGAGTCGCTCGGGCGCGCGGGCGGTTCGGACGGCGCGATTGCAGTCTACGAAAAGCTCAGGCGCGACTTCCCGAAATCCGACGCGGCGCAGATTTCGTATCTGAATCAGGCGCGCAACGAGGCCGCCGACGGACGCCCCGCCGACGCCCGCAAGCTGTGTCTGGAGCTCGCCGAAAAATACCCCGACGGCAAATACGCCTATTCCGCGCTTTTCGACGCCGCGCTCTACGCCCGCAAGGTCGGGCTGGAGTCGAGCTACAAGTCCGCGCTTTCGCTGCTCGACAAGCTTTGCGCCGACTACCCCGACAACCCGCGCAATTTCTATGCGCGGCTCGAGCAGGCGGACATTCTGAAGCTTCTGAACTCGTTTGCCGACGCCCGCGCGCTCTACAACGACATCATAAACAAATACACTTCGCACCCCGAAATATACCTCGCGTGGATTGGTTTGGGCGACGCCGCACTGGCGCAAAACTCGGGCGCGCGCGATGCCGCCGCGATTTTCGAGCGTCTCTACTCACTGCCGCTGCTGCCCGAGGCCGCCCGCGCCGAAGCCGCCTACAAATGGAGTTTTGCGCTCGAGCGCGAGGGCAGGAAAAACGAGGCTGACGAAGTGCGCTGGCTGACCGCCTCCGAAATGCTCAAGGGCGGGAAAATACAGTCGGGCGCGAAGTATTGGATAGGCCGCTCGCTCTACAATTTGGCGAAGTCGATGGAATCGGACGGCAGAATGCGCGACGCCCGCGCGGTCTACGAGACAATCGTCAAAAACGCGCTTCCGCCGCTGAACCTCGCCGAACGCAAGCTCGGGCAAAAAAAGGACTGATTTATGGAAAAAATAACGGATATTTTCAAACTCGGCGGGCCGATGATGATTCCGCTCGCGCTTCTGGCATTGGCGGGAATTTTGATTTTCGTCGAGCGGTTTTTGTACCTTCACAAGGGGCAAATCCGCGCCGTGGAATTTGTCGCGGGCATAAAAACGGCTCTCAAAAAACGCAGGCTTTTGGAGGCGGTGACAATCTGCGACGAAAGTTACGGGCCGATTCCGAGGGTCGTCAAAACGGCTCTGCTGAATTCCGAAGAGCCCGCCGAAACTATGTCGCAGGCGGTGAACATCGCGGCGGCAAACGAATTCGCGCTTATCGACAGGCGGGTATCGAGCCTCGCGCTCGTGGCAAAGCTCGCGCCGCTGGTCGGGCTGGCGGGTACGCTGCTTGCGATTTTGCAGACTTTCAGGATAATGGCGGCGTCGGGCTCGTACGCGGGGGCGGCGGAGTTTTCCGCGCAAATCTATAACGCGCTGCTCTCGAGCGCGGCGGGGCTTTTCATCGCGATTCTGGGGTGGCTTGGCTACGCGCTAATCAATAGCCGCGTACGCGCGCTCGCGCAGGACATCGACTGGGCGGCGAATGACATCATGCTATTCATCGTGCGCGGCATGCCCGAACACGAAAATCTGCAAATGCAGGGGCGCGAAAAATGAACCTCGTAAACACGACATCGAAAGTCCGCAAGCAGGAAATATCGGTGGACGCGGTCGCGCTCTTCGACATTCTGCTCATCGCGCTTATGATGACTTTGCTCGGGTCGAAGTTCGTGTCGTCGCCTGGGCTGGGGCTTGAACTCGGGGCGGGAAAAGACCTCCCGAAGATGGCTTCGCCCGACGGCGCGATTACCGACGCCGACATAAACGTGCTTTCCGCCCGCGGCGAAACGATGCTGATTTTCGACGGCGCGATTTATTCCGTCGACTCCTTCCGCAGGCATTTTTCGCGCGCGAAAAAGGGCGGGCGCGGGACGATTTTGATAAAGGCGGACAAAAATCTCGGGGCGCAGACGCTCGTGGAAATATGCGAGGCGGCCAAGGCGGCGGGATTCGAGAAAGCCGTAATCGCCGCAACTGCCGATGAAAAATAGCCCGAAAGTCGAAAACGCAAAACGGCGCGGAAACGGCGGAAGCTTCGGACGCGGCGGGGCGCGCTTTGGCGTATGCACCTGTTTGGTTGCCACCGCCGTAGTTGCCGCGTTTTTTTACTACCTGCCCGACGAGAAATTCGAGCCTCTCCCGCAGGGCGGATTCCGAGCGTTCGCCGAAGTGCGCACCGACGAAAAATCGGCAAAGGCGGCGGATTTTGTGGGCGTCGAGGAGCTTTCGGACTTCGCGCCGATATTCCTCCCGACCCGCTGGAATTACCGCAATTCGGGCGACGGCGGCGATACCGACAAATTCGCGGAACTCCGCCCCGAGTATCCCGAATACGCCGAGGAAATCGGGGAAGTCGGCAGACACTCCGCGATAGGCGACCCCGAGCTTGAAAAAACCGCCCTCGCGCGTTCGATTATAAACCGCGGCTTCTCGGGGTTCTCCCCGACGCCCGTCGCGGATTCCCGCGCGGCAAAGGCGGCGGCTTCCGAAATCAGGATAATAAACACGCAGACGGGCGAGGCTGTCGCCGATATTTCCGCCGAACCGCTCCGAAGCGGGGACATACTTGCCCCCGCCGAGTTTTTGTTGGAGGTCTACGCCGACGGAATGTCGGGGCGTCCGATGGTCGTAAACAGTTCGGGCACGGACAAGGGCGACTCGCAAATTCTGGATTTTATAGCAAAGCTCGGGATATTCGGCAAGCTGCGCGCGGGGCAGTATAAAATCCTGTTCTCGTTTTAGCGTCTCTCCAAACGCGTGGGCGCAAAAAATAAAAAAAGGCGAAAAAAGAGCTTGCAATGCGGGCGAAAAAGTGCCTTTATATAGGCTTACAAACAAGGAAGTGCGCCTTTAGCTCAATTGGATAGAGCATCTGACTACGGATCAGAAGGTTGGGGGTTCGACTCCCTCAAGGCGCGCCACTTCTTTGAAGGCAATCCCTCTCGGGGGGTTGCCTTTTTTTTGGGGGGGGAGGGGGGTTATAAAATTTGAAAGCAATCTCTTCCGATGGGTTGTCTTTTTTTGTGGGCAATTGGGAAGACGGTTCCTCCTGCGAGATTGCCTTTTTTGGTAGAAAAATGGGTCAACACCAAAGAGAGTGGAATAACGATTTTTTTGTAATTTGTTTTTCATAGTTTCAC
>DJPO01000053.1:0-128 GCA_002437405.1 Opitutia bacterium UBA6410
ATGAAAGAGATGAAATACGAAGCGACGCAAGAGTTTGAGAGACTTGCGGAAACAATAAGCGAGTGGTTTACGCCGATAATCCGAATGTGGAGATTTACGAAAAACAACTCAATAACGGAAGGATTCCA
>DJPO01000053.1:279-3389 GCA_002437405.1 Opitutia bacterium UBA6410
GTGAAACTATGAAAAACAAATTACGAAAAAATCGCTATTCCACAACATTTGGGGTTGACCCGATTGTGTCTTCAAAAACTGAAAAAGTGCATTTTTCGGCAACCAAGTCGGCGAGCTAATGTGAACTTATGAAAAATAAAAAGCCGTAAGTTGTTGAACTTACGGCTTTTAAAATGGTGGGAGTAGCAGAACTCGAATCTGCGACCCCTTGCGTGTCATGCAAGTGCTCTAACCAACTGAGCTATACCCCCGTTGCTTGATTTTTAAAGCCTCTATTCAATTACTTTTTCTTCGGTTGGCAAGTCTTTTTTTTCGCTTTTTTTCTACAGTCCCCTCAAAAGCCCTATTATGTACGGAATCAGCTGCTTCTTGCGGCTTACGATTTTCGGCAATTCGTACAGGTCGCGCCGTTCGTCCCGCGCGTAGCCGATTTTCCGCTTCATTTCCTCGCCGCCGCTTATCATCAGTAGCGAATCTTGGGTCATCACGTTGGTCACGAAAAGTGCCGAGAATTGCAGCCCGCGTTTTTCGCGGTATTTCTCCAATGCTTCGCGTATCTCGTCGATTTTTTCGTAGAATTTCGTGAAATCCAGTTCTTCGATTTGCGACACCGAAAATTCCGCGTCGCCCTCTTTGTAGCTTTTGCAGTCCGACGTTATGATTTCTTCGGTGTTTTTCAGCGTGATTACGCTGTCGCCGCTGAAGATGTATTCCGACAGGGCGTCCGCGCTTTCGCCGATGATTTCCCCCAATGCCGCCGCCTCTTCGACGTCCTCTTCGGTTGTCGTCGGGCTTTTCATATTCAGGGTGTCGCAGATTATCCCGCTGCAGAGCAGTCCGGCTATCGACTTGTCGGGCTTTATCCCGCTCTTTCGGAAGATTTGGCTGATTATCGTGCAGGTCGAGCCGACGGGCTTGTTCAAAAAGAGTATCGGGGAGACGGTGCGGGTCATACCGAGTCTGTGGTGGTCGATGATTTCGACGATGTCGCATTCCTCCGCGCCTGTCACCGCCTGCGTGAGTTCGTTGTGGTCGACGAGCACGAGCTTTGGCTTGTCGATATTGAGCAGGTCGGTACTTGAAAATAGCCCCTTGGTTTTCCCGTCCGCGTCGCAGATGTATATTGTTTTGCCGAAGTATTCCCTCGCGCGGGCGGCGACCTTCGAAAGCAACAGGTCCTCCCCGACGACGGCGACGTCGCGGCGCATCATGGGCAGGGCGCGGGTTGCCATTCGCACGAGCAGGGCGGTTGTCGCGCTGTCGTAGTTGCAGCGTATTACGCTGACTTTTTTTGCGCGCGCCATATCGACAACGGCGTCGTCGATTTCGTATCCGCCCGTGATTATCAGGGCGCGGACTCCCATTTGCACGGCTTTGATTTGTATGTCGAACCTGTCGCCGACGACAATCAGATTCTGCTCGGGGTGGAGGTTTTCGCGCTCGATGAACGAGCCGAATGTCGCGACTTCCATCGCCCCGATTCTGACGTACATATCTTCGGTTTTGTCGGGGTCGAAGACGCAGAGGGTTTGGGCGTTGAGGGTTTTGACGACGTCGCCGAGCGTGGCGCGCACGCGTCTTACCTCGATTGCCGACTTCGGGTGCGGAATGAAAAATTCGCCCAAGTCGAAAACCGACACCTCGCCCTGGAGTCTGTCGTCCGCGTCCAGAATCGGGATTGTCCGAATGTCGTTTTTGTCGATTGCGTCCATCACCGCAAAGCAGGAGGCGTCGTCGCGCATTTTGATGAAGTCGGGATTCATCACGTCCTTCGTGCGCATTCTGACGTCGCCGACAAAGCGCGGGAGCGCGACGGAAAATTTTTCGAGAACCCTGTCTATCCGCGCGTTGGAGTTCCCGCAGCGGGCTGCCTGAAAGTTCGGCGCGCCGATGCGTTTTTTGAAATCGGCATAAGCGAGCGCGGAGCAGATTGAATCGACGTCGGGGTTTTTGTGCCCGATAATGTAAATTGTATCCATAGGTTTATTTCGAGTTTCCGCCGCCGTCGGCGGGCTTGTTTTTTGCGTTCGCGAGCGAGAATTCGCAGCCGCAATATTGCTGGTTGTAGAATCCGTATTGGCGCAGAAGCTGGGCGCGGCGTTCGGAGAGTCCGCCCTTGCGCCAGTTTTTCGCCCAAAATTTCGGACTTCCGACGGCGTCTTGGGCGAAGAATCCCGCCTCTCTTATTTGGTCGAGACTCTTCCAGCGCGAAGACGCGAGGGTTGTTGTGAAGACGGAAAATCCGTTGGCTTGGGCGAAGTGCGCGGCGGCGAGGAGTCGGTATTTAAAGCACTCCAAGCAGCGCGCGCCGCGCTCGGGTTCGTTCGGGTAGATGCCGCATTTTTCGAGCCACGCCAAGTGCCGCCAGTCGGCGTCGAAAAACTCGACTCCGAGCGATTGGGCGAGCCTTTTGTTTTCCTCTTTTCGGATTTCGTATTCTTCGCGCGGGAAGATGTTGGGGTTGAAATAGAATACGGAAAAGTCGAGATTCTTGTCCGCGAGATACTCCATAATCGCGGCGGAACACGGGGCGCAGCAGCAATGGAGCAGAATCCTGCCCTCTGACGGGGGCAGGTCGTAAATATCCGCGTTTTTCTTCGCCGAACTCATAGCATTTCCATTGTCGGGATTAGAAAAAAAGTGTCAATTTTTTTACAAGGAGGCGGAAAAAGAAAACGCCCCGATAAAATCTATTTCGGGGCGAATTTGGATGAAACAAATAAAACAATAATAACGTGTTTTACGAAAAATTTATCTCAAAAAGCCTATAGAATGTAAAGATAAAAGTCTGCAAATTTAAAATTAATAATTGCACAATAAGTAAACGAAACTTGCGGCCTTTGGACGCAAGGTGTGCCCCATAAAAGGACTTTTATTGAAGGGGGCAAAGCCCCCTTACGAAGATTGGCTCCGCCAATGATGTGTGCCCCAAAAATAATNNGCTTCGCCAATACTTCTATCCCCTCAGAACGGGAGTATTAAAAAGGTGTTTTGCCTTTTACTGCGATTTACGTAGCAAAATACGTCTATCCCCAAAAACAAAGGATTTGGTTGTTTATTCTCGAATCCTTATCCTACCTGCAAAACAAGCGAAGCGCGTTTTGCTGTAA
>DJPO01000112.1:0-6675 GCA_002437405.1 Opitutia bacterium UBA6410
TCCGTAGGGGGCAAGACCCCCTTCTCTACTATCCTACTGTGACTTTTAAATAAGGGGATAGCGACGCAAAACACGTCTCAATTTCGTCCTTCTGCGCCTGCGTAAGCTTTAGCTCCTTTAGAATTATGTTCTTGGGGATTATCCTCTTTCCGTTCTTCCACTCGAACTCGCGCGATAGCAGATTCTTGAAAATTCCGCGCTTTTGTAGGACATAGAGGTGGTGCCCGCGCAGCTGGTCGGCTTGTATGTAATCCTTTAAATTTAACATCAAAACATACTTCGACCACGCGTCGGTGAGCGTTCCGTATTTGTCGCCGTTCTCGAGCTGCTCCCAAATGTAGGCCAACAAATCCGCATACGCTGGACGCTCCGAAATCACGCCCTCCGTGCCGATTCTGCGCGCCTGATGAACCCACTGGTAGCTGCCCCATGCGCTGAAAACTGTGTGGACAAGCGGCTTTTGAGCGATTTCTTGAGCCATTCTGCCGTTGCAGTCGCCCGATTCCTCCTTGATGTACCCGAAGACTTTGGGATTGCGCTTTGCCAGCTCCAACAACAGCTCAACCGACGGCGCGACACCCCTGTACGGAACACCTCCGCCCGTCTGGATAATCACGGGGCGGTTTACGCGCTTTTCGAGCTCGAGATAATACTTGCGCAAATCCTCTTCGGTTTTGCCGTCGTCGGGCGGGCGCGAGATAATCGCGACATTCGCGGCGGGATACTTTGCCGCGAGCTTTTCGGCGTGCTCTGCGCAGATAATCATCTCCTCCGTATTTTCGCCCTGACAGCCGAGAGTCGCAGTGGTCGGCGTGTTTTGGGCGGCGCGGACGACCGCCTCCATTCCCGCGAGCTTTTCGTCCGTCGAAAGCAGGTCGATACCGTCGTCGGATTGCGGGAAAATCATTCCCTGACAGCCGCACTTGGCGACAAACTTCGCCTCCTTTTCGAGAGTAGCATAGTCAACCGCGCCCGACTCGAGATACGGGACGGAGAGAATCGGGAACGCACCCCTAATGCGCGGGTCGCCGCCCGACGGAGCGCGTTTGACGCCCGCGACTTTGCGGAAGTTGTCCGTTGGCGATTCGCCCAATGTTGTGCAGGCGGGCAACGCGCCCAGCGAAAGCATGGCGGATTGTAAAAATTTTCTTCGTTTCATAATATTTTTATTTAGGTTGATTTTTAAAACAGGGTTTTACATAAGCAATAAAATTCACGCTCTGATAAATTACAACAAAAAAAGCCGCACGAAATCCGCGCGACTTTCGAAAATTTTTTATTTTTTTATTTTTTCCGTTCAGTCGGGAAAACCGCAATCTTTTCCAAACCTACCGAGAAGCGTTTTCCGCCCTACCCGAGAAGCGACTGGGTGTTGATTTTAAACGCCTCGAAAAGCTCGGGGGTATCCGCCGAGAACCCGAAATCGTCCGTTCCGATAACCTTCTTTGCGTATTTGTACCACATACCCGAAACGCCCGCTTCGATTGCGATTCTGTTCTGGCAGTCGGAGGGAAGAACTTCGTCCTTGTACTCCGCGCTTTGGCGTTCAAACAGCTCCATGCAGGGCATCGAGACAACGCGCGTGTCGGGTTCGATTTTCCCCGCCTCCATCGCATACTGAAGCTCCGAGCCACTTGCGATTATGATTTTCTTGAGCGCGCCGACTTCCTTCTTTGCGATATACGCGCCGCGCAGTGTGCCGAGCCTGCGGGTTTCGACGGGAATACCGTTTTGAATCGGCAGATTTTGGCGCGAGAGAATCAACGCCGTGGGCCCGTCCTTGCGGGCGAGCGCGTGCGCCCACGCCGCCGCGCATTCTTCGGAGTCCGCGGGACGCATTACGTCGAGACGCGGAATGCTGCGCAACATCGAGACGAGCTCGACGGGCTGGTGGGTCGGGCCGTCGAAACCGACGCCGACAGAGTCGTGCGTAAATACATATTGCAGGCGCAGGCGCGAGAGCGCGGATACGCGTATCGAGCCCATCATATAGCCCGCGAAAGTAAGGAACGTCGCGCAAGACGGCTCGAAGAGCCCGTAGTAGGCGATGCCGTTGGTAATCGCGCCCATTGCGTGTTCACGAATACCGAGCCACAGGTTGCGCCCCGCGCGGTCTTCGACGGAAAAGTCGCCCATTCCCTTGAGGTAGTTTTTGGTCGAGCCGTAGAGGTCGGCAGAACCAGTTATCATATAGGGGAGCTTTTGCGCGAGCGCGTTCATCACGACGCCGCCCGACGCCCTCGTCGCGCTCTTGTCGGTTTCGGGGAAAGTCGGAATCAGCTCGAGCAGCTTTTCCGCGCTTTCGGAATATTTTTTGGTTGCGCAAGCCTGCAATTCCTCCGCCTTTGCGGGGTTCGCCGACTTCCATTTTGCGAAGAGTTCGTCCCACTTTGCCGAAGCGCACGCGCGCGCCGCTTTCGCCTTTGCGAAGAAGTCGTAGGTCTGCTGCGAGACGTAGAACTTTTCGGCGGGCAACCCGAGATTCTTGCGAGCCTGCTCGGCGAACTTCGCGCCGCCTTCGCCGTGCCCCTTTGCCGAGTTTTCGACCTCGGGGATACCCTTTGCGATTACGGTCTTGAAAATAACAAGGCGCGGCTTGCCGCTTGCGGAATTTTTGGCGGAAAGGAGCGCGGAGCGAATTGCGTCGATGTCGTGCCCGTTGCACTTCGAAACTTCCCAGCCGTAGGATTCAAAGCGCATAGCGGTGTCTTCCGCCATGGTCTTCGAGGCGTCGGCGTCAAGTGTTACGTCGTTGGAGTCGTAGAGCAGCACGAGGTTGTCGAGCTTCAAAACGCCCGCGATAGCCGCGGCTTCGGCGGAGATACCCTCCTGCATGCAGCCGTCGCCCGCCAAGCACCAGATTTTGTGGTCGAAGATTTTTTCGGAATCGGAGTTGAAGCGCGCCTGCGCCATTTTCGCGGAAATCGCCATGCCGACCGCGTTGCCGATACCCTGCCCGAGCGGACCCGTCGTGGTTTCGACCCCTTCGGTTTCGCCGAATTCGGGGTGTCCGGGGGTTTTCGAGCCTTTTACGCGGAAATTTTTGATGTCTTCAATGGAGAGATTGTAGCCCGAGATGTGCAGCCACGAATACAAAAACATGCTGCCGTGCCCCGCGCTGAGAATGAACCTGTCGCGGTTCGGCCACTGCGGGCGGGCGGGGTCGAAATCCATAATTTCGCCGAAGAGAACCGCGCCGATTTCGGCACAGCCGAGGGGGAGTCCGAGGTGTCCGGAAGCGCGCGCGGCAATCGCGTCGATTGCCAGACCTCTTGCTTCGTTGGCGGCTTGTTGTAAAATCGAGTCTTTTTCCATATTCATTTGCGCAAACAAGGTAATTCGGGCGAAAAATTTTTCAATGTTTTTTTGCTTGGGGCGCGCGAAATATCGGCGGTATTTCGAAAAATCGGCGGAAGATTCCCGCGACTCGCGCGAAATTATAGACGGAAAGAAAAAATTGTTGAAATTCGGGCGCTAATATAAATACTGATTGGGATATATGATTAGAATTTTCAAAAGACTACTTTTTGTGTGCCTTTGCGCCGCCCCGTTCGCGGGAACCGCCCAAGACGTCGCCTACAGGCTCAAGCCCCTCGACGTTATCGAAATGCGCGTCTTCCAGGAACAGGATATGGATACGTTATGCAAAATCGGCGCGAACGGCGAAATTATCCTCCCGCTCATCAACAACGTCAAGGTCGCGGGGCTCACACTGCAGCAGGCGCAGTCGAGAATCAAGGAGCTTTACGAAAAGGACTACCTCGTAAACGCCAACGTCAGCCTCTATATCCGCGAATACGCCCCCCAGAGAGTCTACGTAATCGGGCAGGTCAACCGCCCAGGCGAAGTGCTCTTCCCGCCCGAAGAGGAAATGACGCTCTCGCGCGCAATCGCGGGCGCAATGGGCACTACGCGCATCGCCAACCTAAGGTCGCTGAACGTCAAGCGCAAGATGCCCGACGGCACAATCAAAGTCTTTGAAGTCGACCTCAAGGCGATTCTCTCCGACAAAAACGCCAAGGACTTCCCCATCTACGACGGCGACACAATCGAAGTCACCGAATCCATCATCTAATCCGCCCCACCGCGCGGCACTCTTTATAACACAAACAGGAATTTCTGAATATGGAAGACAACCAACCCCAGCAAAACACGGCGCAAAAGACCGTCAAGAGGGTCATCAAAAAAAGGATAGTTTCCGACGCGTCGGGAGCTTACGGCTACGGCGGCTACGGCTACGGCGGAATGGGCTACGGCTCGGGCGGATACGGCAGCGGCGGCTACGGCGGCGGTTATGGCTACGGGTACGGATACGGCGGCGGAAACGGAGAGGGTGGCGAAAACAGACCAAACCGCACACTCGCCGACTACTTAATGATTTTGCGCGAAAGATGGGCGTATATCCTCATCACAGCCATCATCATCTTCGCGGGGACAATCCTCTATACCCTGCGCGTCACCCCGATTTACACGTCAGTCGCCAGAGTCCAAATCCTGCGCGACACGGACGTTGCAATCGACGGCCCGGGCTCGACCGAGCGCAGCGTCAACAGCAAGATTTTGAACATCGAAGACTTCAATACCCAAGTCAAGATTTTCGAGAGCAACGAAATTATCAGAGCGGTAAAATCGCGTATGAAGGAGGACGAACTCGCCAGATTCGCCGCCCCCTACAACGATATGTTTCGCCTCGGCCCCCGCCTTACCGAAGAGGAATTGCTCGCGGAAGGTCGCACAATCGCGCCCGAACGACTCTCGCTCATCATTTCGGTGGTCTTCAGACACCCCGACCCGAACGTCGCGGCAAACATCGCAAACCTCTTCGCGCAGGAATACCTCAACTACACACACCGCTCGCGCGTCCAGAAAATTCTCGACAGCGGCGACGAACTGCGCGTGAAAGTCGCCCAGCAGGAGGCAAAGGTAAAGGAACTCGACAAACGCCTCGTCGAATACCGCGAACAGTTTAAGGCCATCTCGCTCGAAAACCTCGACGACGTTGACCGCAACGAATTGCGCGACTTGAACTCCATTCTCACCGCCGACAAGCGTACCCTCGACGCCGCCACAACCCAGTGGAATCTCGTTCAGGAATACCAGCGCGACGGCAAGAACTTGGAAAACCTGCCCTTCATCTCCGAGCTTCCGCAAATCAGCAAGCTTCTGACCGACAGGTCGGCGCAGAAAGTCTTCGTCGCCTCGGCGGAAAAACGCTACAAGGAAAAACACCCGAGAATGATTGAAGCCCGCAAGGCTCTCGACCAAATCAACAAGGAATTGGACGTTGCAATCGCCACGGCGGTGGGCAAAGTCAAGGCAGCCTACGAAGCCGCAAAACAAAACTACGAACAGGCTCAAAAACGACTCTTCGAAAAGAAGGAACAAATCCTCGACTTGGGACGCAAGGCTATCGTCTACAAGTCCATCGAGCGTGAAAAACAGGTCGCCGAAGGTATGCACGCCTCCCTCATCGCGGCGTTGAGCGTGCGCTTGGCGCAGGTCAACCTCATCAACGAAGGCGCGAATATCATCGACAGGGCGACCCCCGCAATCCGCCCCACTACCCCGAATATCCCTCTTAATATAATACTCGGGCTCTTCGGCGCAATCGCGGGCGGTATCGGCGTGGCACTCATCGCGGCGTTTATGGACGACAGAGCCAAGAGCGCGTACGACATCGAGTCGATTATCGGACTGCCGCTTCTGGGCGTAATCCCCAGAATCAAACGCCTGAACTCCGCCGAAAAGGCGCAGGTATCGGTCACAAAGGCGGACAGGGCGACAACCGAAGCTTTCCGCTCGATTCACTCGATGATGGGCGTAAACAACATCTCCAAAGACGCCAAAGTACTGCTCTTTACCTCGACAACTCCGTCCGAAGGCAAGTCGTTCGTAATCTCGAACCTCGCGCTGATGTGCGCCGCCCACGGAGAAAAGACAATCCTCATCGACGGCGACTTGCGCCTGCCCGCCACTGCGAAGATTCTGGGAATCGACGCAAAGGACGGTTTGGTCGGATTCATCGAAAACGGCAAGCCGCTCGACAAGTGCATAGTCAAGGACTACTACCCGAACCTCGACATTCTGCCCTGCGAAAAACGCTCGCAGAACCCGACACAGGCACTCAACAGCCCCGAATTCATCTCGATGATTGCAAAGTTCAGAGAGGAATACGACAAGGTGTTTATCGACTCCCCGCCCGTCGGCGCGGTAAGCGACGCAATCGCCCTGCTGCCCTACGTAGACGGCGTTGTATACGTCGTTAAGTTCAACGCGGTATCGCGCAAAGCGATACAAAAGAACGTGCGCAAGCTGATGGTTTCGAACGTTCCAGTTGTCGGCGCGATTATGAATATGGTATCGCGCGGCTCGGCATCGAGCTACAACCTCAACTATTACGATAAATCGTACAAAAATTACTACGTCAACGCCCCCGAAACGGAAGAAGAGGAAATCGAAGAGGAAACGGAAGAAACAACCGAAGAAACTTCGACAAAATAATTTGATAAAGTAATTTTTTTTAGATACCAAAATTTCATCAAAATCCGCCGAATTGCTCGGCGGATTTTTTTGTTATTCCACTCGATAATTTTTACACTTCCAACGGGCAAACCACTCCGACACCCGCGCAAATTTTTTCTTTCCAACCCCCACTTTATGCTTACACAAACGCCC
>DJPO01000112.1:6698-10443 GCA_002437405.1 Opitutia bacterium UBA6410
CCCCCCCCAATCGGCGAAAAAATTTCTAACTTTTTATTTTTGCCACATCGAGAGAAAATAAAAAACCACCAACAAAAAACCGCAAACAATATCAAGCAAACGCCCCTCGCGCACACATTTTCATTTCAATAAGAATTTCGTTTTCCCTATGCCAAAGGGGAACGCCGACATTTGCACAAATCCTCCCAACACACAAAAACGCCGCGTTTTCACTGCCCGTTTTCAGAACGGTAAGAATCGCAAATAACCGCCGACAGAGCCCGCAAATAATATTCCGAAAGACGCCCCTTCCCAGCGTATGTTTTCTCCATTGGTTTTTTGTCTCCCACACATATTTTCTGTGTGTTCTATCGGCTAACGCCATATCTCTTTCGTTCTCACGCCACCCAGCCTGCCCACGCAATCCGCATTTTATTTTTCCTATACTAATTCCTTACCGCGAAACTCGGGCAATAGAAACTGGGAATAAATCCCGACGGCGGCTTTTGCGGGTCATAGCGAGCAAATACCGCGCACTCTTTTGCCCGAAGAGTACACGCGGTATTTGCACGGAACGTACATAAACAAAAAGAGCCAAACTTTCGTTTGGCTCTTTTGCTTTGTCTGTCCGATTTATTAGAACAGAACCTGAACTTGCGCCCAGACGGTGTTGCCGAATACGCGTTCGACATACTGCTCGCCTTGGTCGTAGTAGCCGAATTCGTAGCCGAGACCGGTCTTAACTGCGCTCGTTGCGTACCAGTTTACGCCACCGTAGAAGGTCATCGCCTGATTGATGGTGCTATAGTGGTAAGCTGCGCCACCAGTGGAGACCTCTCCGTGAACCATGTTCATACCGTTTGTCGTAACATAGGACGCGCGGAATACGGGTTCGATTGCGCCCCATTCGCCGATGTCCATTTTGTACGCCGCGGTGAAGTTTGCACCCATGGGTGTGCGGCCAACGCCATCGCGACCCGCGGAGTAGTCTTCAGCCTGCTGGAGGAAGTATTCACCGATGAGGGTCAAGCCGCGCCAGTTGAGTGTCGCATAGGGATTGATACCCCAGACGCTACCCTTCTTGGAATAAAAATCATTATTCATGCCCTGCGGAGCATAACCGAAGTTGATTCCGAAGTCGTACGAGAGGGTTTCGCCCTTAACGTCGGCAACATTCTTGTAGCCGAGGTTAGCCCAGAAGCTGAGCGAGGAGCTGTCGCCCTTGGAAGCGGAGAGGAAGTCTTCATTGCCGCTTTCGGCTACGCCAGAAGTGACTGCCGCGCCGTAGTAGAGACCGTCAACCTGTGCGATGTTGCCGTCCCAGAATACGCCGACCGTGCGCGAACCGAAGTTCTTGCCGAGCTGGCTGCCACTGTTGGTGAAGAAGTTTGTAGCAATGGAAGTTTCGATTGCGAGCTGTTCGAAGTCGTCGGTGTTCTGTTCGTAACCCATGTTGACCTTGCGGAGACCGAGCTGGAGATTACCGTTAAGGTAGTCGTAATCGATAGCCTTGGAAAGTACAACAGTGTCAAGGTAGTCGCGGCTCTTGGCATTTTCGCCGAAGTCAGTGACAACCTTCGCGCTCCAACCAGCACCTACGTCGGCGTCGAGACCGATTTTAACGTGCTTGAGGGTGAAGCCGCTGATTTGATTGAGACCTACTGAACCAGCCTTAACGCTGTTCTTGTTCCAGCTATAATAGCCGTTTGCACCACCGAAGATTTTGATGGACTTGGTGGACTTGGTCGCGGGGGATACCGCTACGGAATCCTTCGCAATTTGAGCGGCTTCCTGCTGGGTGAGCATACCCTTTTTAACGAGGGTTTCGAGAAGCGCTTTATCCTGAGCGTTGGCGGCGATAGCCGCGCCCGCTACGAGCAAGCTAATGATAATTTTCTTCATATCTTATTTGTAGTTTATTGGTTTTGTTAAAAAATCGAACCGATAAATCCTATTGGCAGATATATCTACTCGATTTTTCCGTACTATGATAATAATTGAACGAAAAAATCAAGCTTTTTTTTAATAAAAATCAAATATTTTTCTAATATTTATAACACTCATAAGACTTTGCGGCAATGGCATACGGCACACGCGCGCATCGCGCGCTCCGAGTCTTTTTTATTGAGAAAAATTTGGCGAAAAAAAGTTCCGAAAAATATAAAAATTCCGCAAAAATCGCCGACAAAAAAGCCGCCGAAACTTCGGCGGCTCGCGTTTTGCAAGGGAAATTTTTATTATTTGCGCCCGCGGCGGACGGCGAACGCGAGGGCAACCGCCCCGAGAACCGCCGCAATAGCCGCAGGTTCGGGAACTGTCGCAAAGGAAACGGAGAGCATTTTGGAGCTTCCAGAACCCGCCCATTTGAAAATCGCCTTGATTGAATCATCTCCCAGCCCCGTGAAGCCGAAGTCGTCGTTTGCGTCGTCGGAGAATCCCGTCAGGCTTCCCGCCGAAAGAATGTCGAACCAAATGTCGTCGTCTACAACTTCCGACGCGTCGAAACCGTTGAAATCTACGACAATTTTCCCCGAGGCGTTTTTGGCGAAATCGCCCGCAACCGCGATGAGCTCGGGAGCGGAATTGCCGCTGTTAAAATAGGAGAGCCTGCCGCCGTTCCACTCCGCCGAAGAGACGTTCAGCGAGTCAATCGCGCCGACCGAACCGCCGTTGAGCGAAAGCTTTCCGTGCGTGGAATCCATCGCCGACTTGACGAGCAGTTTGCCGCTTTCGACCTGAATATAGCCCGTAAACGTATTTTCGCCCGAGAACGTCTGGACGCCGTCCGCCGAACCGTTCATTACAATATTGAGAGTGCCCTGAACGGTGCTGCCGCTTCTCTCATAACTGTCATACAGTTTGCCCGCAAACGACTGGGCGTCGGTGTTTGTGAGAACAAGCGTCGAATTTGCGACTGCGCCCTCCGTGCCGTCAACACCGAGTTTCGCCGCCGCATTCGTGCCGCTTACGCCGCCGAAAGAATAAAATTGTTCGCCGGCATCTTTGGTTTTTGTCCCGATGTAAACGGAAGCCGAAGTGCCGTTGAACCTCGCAACGCCCGAAACTACGGACTGCGCGTTTTGGAACGTCCCCGTCCCTTTGGTCGCAAACTGGAGTTTGGCGGCTGAGTTGAAAATTATATCCTTGCCGACGGTGATTTTCGAAGCGGCATCTCTGCCGAGGTCGACATAATTGGTGGAATTCTCGAAAACAATGTTGCCCTGAATGTCGAAATGCTTTGCGCCGAAAAACCATACGTCAAACCACTTCCCCGCACTTTGGAACGTGAGGTCTTCCTTTATCGAAAAGACGTGGTTGTTCAGATGCATCATCATATACTCTTTGTTCAAGCCCGTGACAGTCAGACTTTTGATAGTGATGTCGTCGGAAAGATAGGGAGAACCCGCCTCGCCGTAGCCCGTTAAACCCGAAAAACTGAAGAATACGTCGGTGTTTTCGTCGGGAACAACGGAGGAGTCGGCATAGCTGTAAACGGGTTTGCCGTCTTCGCCGAGAGTCGGAGCGGAAGTCGCCCACTTGAAAACTCCCTCAACCCATTTGGATTCCGTGTTGGAGTTGAAATCGGTCGGCTGATTGTGCGATTCGTTCACTCCGTTTGTATAAGTGCGCGAATCCACCCAATAGAGGGAGTCGGCAGACGCAATACTCGCGGCGGCGGCAAAGAGAGCCGACGCCAAAGTAATTTTAATTTTCATAATGTTTTTCTTTCGTTAACGATTTAGTTAAAAACCGCCAGAACAATTAC
>DJPO01000112.1:10476-10703 GCA_002437405.1 Opitutia bacterium UBA6410
CCCCCCCCCCCCGAAGAGTCAAGCATAAAATAAAAAAATTTTTTAAATTAAAAAAACGGAGAATGGGATAGATAGAAGACGAAAAAATTCCCGAAAAAAATTTTTCAACTGTTCAAAACACTTTCGGGGTATGGCAACGTTCGGGCGGTTGCGTGATTTTAGGAAGCGCGTCTACATTCGGAGGGCTGTAGAAAACTTGCGTTTCGCGGGGATAGGCGCAATTTGCG
>DJPO01000051.1:0-2317 GCA_002437405.1 Opitutia bacterium UBA6410
CCGCACTCGGCGTTGAACTACGAACCGCCGAGCACTCGTCGCCGCCCCCATGGGGGCGATGTGAAAGAAAATAAACTTGAATCAATAAACCCAATCAACAATAACATCAACCAAGTCAATTTACTCCCTTAAGTCTTTGGTCTATTTTTGGGTACAGCTCAACCTCCGCGCGCAAAAAAAAATACCGCCCGCAAACGTCGCCCACGCTCCGAGAGAGAGAAAAAACTACGCCAGAGCGGCAGCCGCCATTGACGGAATCGGAATGAGCTTGTCGCGCAGGTGGTCGTTGAGCATTGCCGAGAGCCACACCCTGTCGCTCGAAACTTCGAGAACCTTTATGAAGTGCAGCGAGCCCCTGTCGATGATTTCGTATTTTTTTACGTCGATTGAAAGCGGCGCGGTTTCGCCCGCGAGCGTCGCCGAAATGCGGCACGACGCCTCGCCCGTGTTCAGATCCACCGAAAACGCGCCGTCCTGAAAGTATTGGGGGAACTTGTTTTTTATGTACCCCTCGATTGCCATTGATTTGAATTTATCCATAAATTACCTCGAACGCTTGATTAGCCCGTATGCGTCGTTGACGCGCTTGAGTTCCGCCTCGACCGCCTTGATTGCCGCTTCCCCGACTCCCTTGCTTCGGAGAACGTCGGGGTGCAGTTCCTTGCATTTGCCGTGATACGCCTTTTTTACCTCCTCAATCGGCGCGCCGACTTCGACGCCCAAAATGCCGTAAGCTTCGGAAAGCTCCGCGGGAACGGACTGCGAGCCGCCCGCGTATGAGCCGTAATTCCCGCCCGAGTAATCTCCGCCGAGATTCGGGAAGTTCGCGGGGTTGAGCCCCAATTCTTCGGCGGCGGCGACAAGTGCCGAGCGTTCGGAGTCGTTAATTCCCCCGTCGCATGCGGCGACTCTTATCATCATAAGGAAAAAATTCTCGCGGAATTCGTATTTCGGGAACGCAATCGCGAACCTGCGCGCCACGTCCGCAAGGGTGTCGGGAGTGGCTTTCGACGCGCGGAAAACGCCTATTGCGCGGGAGCGCATTTCGGAGTCGAACCCCGCCTCCGCGAAAATCTTTTCGACTTCCGCAATCTCGAGCTCGCTAACCCGCCCGTCGGCTTTCGCGATTTTCGAGATGCCCTCGCAAATGTATTCGACGAACCTCTCACGCGCCGCAAACGCCAGTCCGCCGCCGGCCGCGTCCGAAAATGTCGAGGAAAAAGTGTCGACGATATGCCCGACGGCAAGCCCCGCAAGCAGCCCCAATGGCCCGCCGCAGCAAACGCCGATTAGCCCGCCCAAAAACTTTCCCTTAACTTTCATACTGCAACCTTTCGGCAAGCTCGATTTTCCGCCGCGCGCAGATGCTTTCGATTACCAATTTGACGTGCCGCGAAAGTTTTGAATCGGGCGTATAATCCGCCTTTACCGCGTAGTTCACCCTGTCTTCGTCGAGCAGACGATGCGCCTTTTGACGCTTGTCGGGCGTCCCGTCGTGCACGGCAATCGAGTACCCGCCTTGTGTTTTGACAAGTTTCATTGCGGGAATATCCGTCGAGCCGTCGCCGAAGTAAATCATGCGGCGGAACGGCACAGGGCGGGCGTCTTCAGGCATAAAGCAGTTGACGGACTCCTGTATGTCGAAAATCCCCTTGTTGATTCTGAAAAGGAACTGCATTTTGGTCGTATAATTGACCGCAAGCGACGGCCAAAATGCCGCGCCGTCGTCGCCGTACATAAAGCTCGACGCATAGATTTTGTCGAATTTCGAGCCGATAGCCGTCCCCTCAATCATCTCCTTGATTCCCGAAGATATGATATAGTGGCGGATTTGCACGCCGAGCGACGCTCCGAATTTATTTATTTCCGAGAACCAGTCGCGCCCCGAGCCGTCGTCAACGAGCCCGTCGAAAAATTTTACGTTGCGTCCGAAATCCCTAAAATCCTCGCGGCGGATTTTTATCCGCGCGGCGCGGGCTTCCTTGCACATCAGATACATATAGGCGAGAATCGGGTCGGCGTCCTGTTCGGTTGCGAGTTTGCAGGTGCGCCCCCAGAAGTCCTGCGGCGGGGTTTGGAGTTTGGGGAAGAAGGCGTAGTCCTGCATATTCGTAGGAGAGAGAGTTCCATCGAAGTCATAGCAGAGGGCGACGCAAGCGAAATCCATAAAGAAGAACCAATCAAAAAAAAGGTGTATAATCAAGAGTATATACAGCAAAATTGCGGGGCAATTTTGCATTTAGACTATAGAGGGGGTCTTGCCCCCTTCGGCGGGATTGGCTACGCCACTCCCGCCTACCCCCGCTTGGCGCGTGAA
>DJPO01000051.1:2467-7350 GCA_002437405.1 Opitutia bacterium UBA6410
GCTCGCTTTGCTCGCTTCGGAAGTTTTAGAAAAGGGGCTTCGCCCCTTTCGGCGATTGGCTTCGCCAATTTCGCCTATCCCCTCTATGCTAATACGATAATGGGGCGAAACGGTGGTTTGCAAAAAAAGCCGCCCGTGATTTTTTGTGGCGGCTTGGGGTGTTTGACGGCTTATGTGTGTAGCGTGTTAATCGCTTGGGTTGTTCGCCCATTCCGTTCGCGTGTCCCTATTTTTTCACTACTTCAAGCACTTTTTTGTGGAGCTCGGGCGTGCAGGAGGCTATTAGCCCCCAGTCGTGCCCTATGTCGTTGCCGCCTTTCCAGTCGGAGTATGCGACTCCTGCGCCTTTGAGGGCGGGCAGCAGGGCGGTGAAGTCCCAGACTTCCAAAAGCGCGTCCGCCATTACGTCGGCGTATCCGCGGCAAAGGAGCATATAGCCGTAGCAGTCGCCCCATGTGCGGGCGATTGCGGCGGCGTTTTCCAGCTTCGTCCACTGTTCGTTTCCGCGCAGGTTGCGGCAGTAGCGCGAGTCCGACGTCAGAAGCGTGATTCCCTTCAGTTCGGTTTTCGACGAGGGTTTTACCTGTTTGCCGTTGAAGAGGCATTCGCGGCAGTCGCCGACTATGCGCTCGCGCAGGACGGGCTGGTTTATCGCACCGAGAATCGGCTCGCCGTTTTTCATCAGCCCGATGAGCGTTCCGAAGAGCGGCACTGCGCTGATGAAGGATTTTGTCCCGTCGATGGGGTCGAGCACCCAGACGTATTCGGCGTCGGTGTTTTGGTTGCCGTATTCTTCGCCGATTATTCCGTGGTCGGGAAATTTTTTCGCGATTGCCTCGCGCAGCATGTACTCGGTATTTTTATCGACCTCGGTGACGGGCGAGGCGTCTTTTTTGTAGTCCACGTTGTGGTGTTTGCCGAACGATTTTGCGATGTATTCGCCGCTCATGTCGGCAAGTTCGTTAATAAAAACCTTGAAAGATTGCGATTGCATGGACGTAATGTACGGCATTGTTATAACAATGGGCAAGATGAAAAATACGCCCGTTTTCGCGATAGACTTCGAGGGGTCGGCGAAGATAGGGATTGTCGAGTACGGTGTCGCGGAGATTTTCGGCGGTGAAATCGTGGGGGCGCGCACGCGCGTATGTTCCCCGAAGTCGAAAATCGGCAGGCGCGACGCCGAATTCTTCGGGATTTCCGACGCCGAGGCGAAGACCCAAAAGCCCTTTATGGACGATATTGCGGAGTTTTGCCGATTCCGCGCGCGCGGCGTTTTTTTGGCGCACAATGCGGTTGTGGAGGACTCTTTTTTGCGCGCCGAGCTTCCGTCCCCCGGAGTTGTTCCCGACTTTGCGCGCGGCGGACAAACTCCCGACTGGGCGCCGTGGCTGGATACCTGCGTTTTGGTGCGTTCGCTTTTTCCGCAGCTCGGCGGGGCGAAACTGTCGGATTGCGTCGCGAAGTTTTCGCTCGGAGGCAGGCTTGCGGACGCCGCCGAAAAGTTCTGTCCGCCCGACAGGCGCAAGTGGCATTGTGCGCTTTACGACGCCCTCGCGAGCGCGCTGATTCTGTTGCGCATTTGCGAGTTCGACGGAATGGAAGATGTCGACATTGCGTGGCTCGCGAAATATTCAGGGGTTGCCGACTCGGGGCAGGAAAGGCTTTTCTGATTATGTACGACGCAAAAAAAGTCCGTTTGCTCAACAAGCTTTTGGCGGAGAGTGCGCCGTATTCGTTTGCGATGTGTGCCGACGCCGCCGCGGGAATCGAAAAGGCTCTGGCTTCGGAGGGTGTTGACGCCGCGGGTTTGGAGATTTTCGCAAAGAGGATTCTCGCTCTCTACAATCCCGCCGCGGCGGTGGAGGTTGTGGAGGTCGAACCCGCTTCGCCGCTGTTTGCCGTCGCGCCGCTTTCGCAGGCCGCCCACAGGCTGGCGGGCTATCCGAAGGCGTATCTTGTAGTCTGCGGGCTCGACGCCCCTAAACGCCGCACGAAAAAGGCGATGGACGGGCATTTTGCCGACGTCGATTTCGTCGAGGACTACATCGCAAGATATTCGCAGGCGTTGCCGAATCTCGAGATAATTTTTTTGTGATGAAAGCGCGCGGGCGCGGCGGCGCGGTTTTAGAATAACTTGACTTTAAAGGGAATCTGGCGGATAAAAATTTCCGCCTTTTTATGAAAAATCTACTTTCCATTCTCGGATTCGTTTTCGCGCACACTCCCGAGTGCGTTATGCGCCTGCTTTGCCGCGCGGTCGGGGCGTTGATTTGCCATTTCCCTTGCGGGCGCACGCGCGTGGCGTATGCGAATGTAAGGCACTGTTTCCCCGATATGGATCCGCGCGAAATCCGCAAAACGGTCTTCGAATCGTGCTCGAGAATGGTGGAGATGGCGTTGTTTGTCGTGGCGAGCCCGCACATGTCGGTGGAGCGGCTGGCAAAGCGCGTTGTAATCGACGATTTCGTCGAAAAAAAGCTCGCGGAGTTCTCCGCGAATCCGCGCCCGCTCGTACTGCTCGTCCCGCACTTCGCGATGATGGAGACAATCACGATGTTCCCGCTTTTGGCGAAAAACGCAAAGCTCCCCGCCACGGGCGTTTTCTACCGTCCGTTCGATTCGGCTGGAATGGAGGCGTGGGTCAAGCAGAGCCGCCAGCGGTTCGGAATCGAAATGCTTTCGAGGCGCACGGGAATGCTGTCGGCTGTCGATATTTTAAAGCGCAAGGGGTGTGTCGCGGTTCTATTCGACCAGAACGCGGGAATGGCGGGCTGCGAGTCGCTGCTATTCGATATGGTGTGTTCGACTTCCGAGCTTGCGGGGATTTTGGCGGAGCGCACGAATGCGGCGTGTGCGGTGTTTTTCGCCGAGCGCACGGGTTTTTGGAGCTCCAGAATTTGCGGCGAAATGCTGGACGTATCGGATATGGAGTCGATAACGTATGCGGGCAACGAGTGGCTTGAGCGGCGTCTGCGCGAAAGCACGGTCTCGCGCTACGACTGGCTGTGGCTTCACAAGCGGTGGAAGATTTATCCCGACCAGCAGCGCTCGCTGCGAATGCGCGGCGGGAAGTCGATTTTGGACTACACGCTAAAGCGCAGGGGGCTCGACGCGCTGCCCAGAACCCGCCCGATTTACATCACGCTTCCCGACTCCTTTAAAGATATGCAGTCGCTCGCGCCGATTTTGGAGCGGCTACGGCTATCGCGTCCCGACGCGCGGGTCGTGCTTTTGTGCGGCGGCGAATGCGGCGCGTTTTTCGCAGAGCGTCCCGATTGCGCCGACGAAGTTGTCGTCCTGCCGACTCGCAAAAATTTCGCCGCAAGGTTTGCAGCGCTGCGTGCCGAGTCGAAAAAATATCCCGAAATCAGTCTGGCTTTCGAGGACTCTTTTTGGGCGGACTTTGAGTCGCGGATTTTGAATGCGCCGCAGCGTAATGCGGTGCGTTTTGGCAGGCGGCGCAGGTTTATGACGTGGGTCTACGACGCGCGCGGAAAGGGTGCGCAATCGCAATGTGCCGCATTCCTGAAAATGCTCGAAGCTTCGGGCATGAGATAATTTCAATTCAACAAGGGCAAGACTATGACAAACATCGGAACGGTATTCAAAAGCAATTCGACAAAGGCTATGCTACTGGGCAGCGGCGAGCTCGGCAGGGAGGTCGCCATAGAGCTCAAGCGGCTCGGGCTGGAGGTCATCGCCGTCGACAAGTACGCCGACGCCCCCGCAATGCAGATTGCCGACCGCTCGTATGTGATTTCAATGCTCGACGCCGACGCTCTCGAGCGCGTGATTTTAAAGGAAAACCCCGCGTACATAATCCCAGAGGTCGAGGCGATTGCCACCCAGAAGCTCGTCGAGCTTGAGGAGCGCGGCTTCAACGTAATCCCGACTGCCAAGGGTGTGAATTTCACGATGAACCGCGAGGGAATCCGCACGTTGGCTGCCGAAACTCTCGGTATGAAAACCTCCCCCTATGCGTTCGCCCGCAGCAAGGACGAATTTCTCGCGGCGGTTCGTAAAATCGGGATTCCGTGTGTGGTCAAGCCCATCATGAGTTCTTCGGGGCACGGGCAGAGCACGATTCGCGACGAAAGCCAAATCGAGGCGGCGTGGGAGTGTTCGCAGACTGGCGGCAGAGCGGGCGGCGGCGAGGTCATCGTCGAGGGCTTTGTGGATTTCGACTACGAAATCACGTTGCTGACTGTGCGCCATTCGGGCGGAACGTCCTTTTGCGCGCCCATTGGGCACGAGCAGGTTTCGGGCGACTACCGCCGCAGCTGGCAGCCCCAGCCGATGAGCCAATCCGCTCTCGAAAAGGCGAAGGACTATGCGAAAAAAATCACCGACGCCCTCGGCGGATACGGAATTTTCGGGGTCGAGATGTTTGTAAAGGGCGACGAAGTCCTGTTCTCCGAAGTTTCGCCGCGCCCGCACGATACGGGTATGGTCACGATGATTTCCCAAAACCTCTCCGAATTTGCGCTCCACGCGCGCGCGATTCTCGGAATCCCGATTGCCAACATTGAACTTTACGCGCCCTCGGCAAGCAGGGCGGTTGTTGTAGAGGGCGACACGCAGATGCTCGAGTATTGCAACATAGACAAAGTGTTGTCGCGGCCGAACACGGATATGCGAATTTTCGGCAAGCCGTGTGTGTCGGGTGGGCACAGAAGAATGGCTGTGTTATTGGCGAAGGGCGACACTATAGCTCAGGCGGATGCGACGACGGCGGAGATGCTCTCTGACTTAACCATTAAGAAAGAATAGACAGCAAAATTGCGGGGCAATTTTGCGCGGTGTTTTTAAAAGAGGGGGTCTTGCCCCCTTCGGCGGGAGAGGCTACGCCAATCCCGCCTACCCCCGCTTGGCGCGTGAAA
>DJPO01000014.1 GCA_002437405.1 Opitutia bacterium UBA6410
CCCAAAGGAAGACAACGCACAAAACGATTTCTCTATAATAAAAGAAACGCTCGTTGCGCAACCGCAAGAAGCGTCGCCCGAAAAATCGGCTACGCCGAATCAAACGCCAATGGAGGAAGGCTTGGGTATTTCAATACCAACTCCCACGAGCGATACCCCAACCACAAATACCCCCGCCGCGAATACTATTCAACCGCAAGAAAACCCAACAGAACCGTTTCCAGTTCTTGACGGGCTTAGCGACTACGAAAAGGCGAAAAGGATTCGGAAGTGGCTAACAGGGATTGAAGGGCGTGAAGCATATAAGCGGGATGCCAACGCCTACGAGCTGAAAATCGCGTGGGCCGCCGCAAAAGAAACGATACCTCCGCAAGAAGTTACCGCTCTTAAAACCCACGAAGACCTTCGCAAATTGGTGGAAGAGAAGTTTTCAAGCAAAACCGCCACACTTCAAGGCAATGAAAATTCTCCCCATCCGTAAATTTTGACCGGCACTGACTAAACTCATATTCATGAGAAAAAGTTCAGTCCAAATAATTGTTCGGAAAAATCGTCCCACGCCGTTTACCGTCAAGTTCCGCGAAATGGGGCAGCGAAAAACGCTTGCCTTCAAAACGCGGAGCGAGGCGGAGATTTTCGCAAACACTCTTGAACGCTCAAAACGCCTGCCCGATGACGTAATGTTAAATTCGTCGGACCTAATGGCGTTTATGCGTTTGAAGTCCGCCTGTGAAGCGGGCGGGATTTCGCTTGAAGAGGGGGTTGAAAGGGCGATATCTTCGCTTATCACGCCCAACGACTACATAAACGGCGGATTGTCTCTTGCCGCCGCGCTTGAAAAATTCGTAAAGACGCGGAAAGTCCTTAACTCGCGCAGCTCAACAATAGCCGATTACAACACCTACATCGCCAAAGCCCAAAAATTTTTCGGGTCTGACAGGGGCATAAAGACAATCACAAAACGCGATTTGGACGCTTTGCTTGACAGTCAGGAACGTCTTTCGGTGAAGAAGGCGTTGTGCGTGAAACTCAGAATTTTCTTCAAATATTTCCGCCAAAAGGAGTGGATTGACGAAAATGTTGCCGAAACGCTTACGGTTGAATCGCGCAGGAGGGACGAAGAAAATCCCACGATTCTCACGCCCGAACAGACCGCGCTTGTCTTCGATTCGCTGCCGAACGATTCGGACGTTTTGGCGTGCTACGCCCTGTGGGCATTCGCGGGATTGCGTCCCGAAGAAGTCTGCCCGAAAGACAAAAAGGGACGTCTTGAATGGAGTGCAATTAACTTCAACGAGCGCATTATCACCGTTTGCGGAAACGTTTCCAAGGTGCGCAAAAACCGCAAACTGCAAAACCTGCCCGAAAATCTTTGGCGGTTCTTAGAGCTGACTCCGTCCGAAAGGCGAATCGGCGCGGTATGCACGAAATCGTATTCAACAATGCGCAGAATCCGCCGCAAAATCCCGCTTGAATTGCCGAAGGACATTTTCCGCCATTCGTTCGCCACATACGGCTACTACAAATACGATCCGAAAGACTTGATTGTTATGATGGGGCACCTTCGCGGCTTCACGACTTTTGAAAAGCACTATATGGGACTTGCCGACAGGGTATCCGCCGAAAAGTATTTTGCCATTATGCCGCAAAAAGATTCGGGCGCGCCTAAACTGTAATGAATGAAAAAGCCAAATATGGATAACGACCAAATCGAAATGATAACCCGCGCGATTCTCTCGCGTCCCGAATTCATCAGGGCGGTTGCCGCCGAGCTGAACAAGTTCAAGTCAATCGGCAAACCCGATAAAATTGACATTTACCAAGCCCAGCGGATATTGAAATGCTCAAACCGCACGGTTCACACATTACGCAAGCTTTACCCCGAAATTGTCTCGGGCGGGGAGCACTCGCACAAATACGACCGCTCGGCAGTGGAGCGCGTCGCCCAAATCCGCTCCGAACGGTATTTGAGGTAGCGGTCAGCTTCATAATGCTTGATAAAACATACAAAATGGCAGATATTTGTATTGTTTATAAAGCATTATGAAAGAGCGCAAAGTATATTCCCCGCACTTGGCACGGATTTTGGCGACGGTGGGCGGGAATATAAAGCTTGCCCGCTTACGCAGGCGGCTTGGCACGCAAAAGCTTTCAGAACGGGCGAGAATTTCGCGTTCTACGCTTCTTTTGATTGAAAAAGGCGCGCCGACCGTCGCCATAGGCAGTTATCTGCAAGTGCTCTTTGTGCTCGGGCTTGAAAATGATTTTGTTTTGCTTGCAAAAGACGATGTTCTTGGCAGAAAAATTCAGGATGCCGAACTTGTCGTAAAGAAACGCGCCCCGAAGGAGAAAAAGCAATGAGCACCGAAAAAGAAATTTTTGTCTATACCGACACCGAACATATGGGAAAGCCGCTTTTTCTGGGTACGCTCCATTCGTCGCCCGTTCGCGGCAAAGAGATATTTTCGTTTGAATATTCAAAAGAGTGGCTTCGCCAGCCGGGTGCGTTTGTATTGAATCCAGATTTGTCGCTTTACGAAGATCGGCATTTTTCGGACGACACGAAGCCCAATTTAGGAATTTTCACCGATTCCGTTCCCGACCAATGGGGGCGCGTTTTAATGGATAGGCGCGAAGCCTTGAACGCAAAACTTGAAAACCGCACGCCCAAAAAGTTGACGGAATCCGATTATCTTCTCGGTGTATATGATGACTCCCGAATGGGTGCGTTGCGGTTCAAAACTTCCCGCAAAGGCAAATTTCTAAACTACGACCAAAAATTGTCAGTTCCTCCGTTGTCATCTTTGCGCGAATTGGAAGCCGCATGCCGTAATTTGGAAAACGACGGTGAACCATCCGATTCGGAAAGTGAGAAATGGTTGAATATGCTTATCGCCGCAGGGGCGTCATTGGGCGGCACAAGACCGAAATCGAATGTTGTTGACGCGAGCGGCAATTTGTGGATTGCAAAGTTCCCGAGTAAAAACGACGAAAGCGACATCGGCGCATGGGAGATGGTCGCAAACGAGTTGGCTTTGACATTGGGGATGGATGTCCCCGAATTCAAGCTGAAAAAGTTCGGCAAACACCATACATTTTTATCCAAGCGTTTCGACCGTGAAGACGGCAGGCGCATACACTTTACCTCTGCAATGGCGTTGTTGGGATATTCCGACGAAGCGGAAGCTTCCGACAGGGCAAGCTATATGGAGCTTGCCGAATTTATCGCGCGCAACGAAATCCGCATCGACTTGCGCGAAATGTGGACACGCATAGTTTTCAATATTTGCATCGGCAATTCCGACGACCATTTACGCAACCACGGGTTTCTTTTGAGGCACTCCGGAGGTTGGAAGCTTTCGCCCGCCTACGACATAAACCCGAATCCGCACGCACAGGGCTTGTCGCTTAACATCAATGGGGACAGCAATGCGCTCGATTTGGAGTTGGCACTTGAAGTGGCGAAGTATTTTAAGGTTTCAAAGCGCGACGCAAAAGAGACTGTTCAGGATTTTGCCGATACCATCAGCGAGCGTTGGGATATTTATGCGAGCGACTACGGCATATCGAAGTCGGAGCAGGATTATTACAGTTCGGCATTTTCCGCCGCCATGGATTGGGCGAAGTAGGTTCGGTTTTGCGCGAATTTTGCCGAAAATGACGTTTTTTCTTCTTGCGTCGGAAATCGCTTACCATCAGCAAAATAAGCTTGGTTGCCGTTTGGTTGCACTTTCGGCGAAAATCTGACTTTTCTATGGCGCATTTATCAATAACTTACGTCGCCGAAATCGCCTGAGAAGCTCGGTAAATACTGGGATTGTGTCGCTCATCGTCAAAAGTTGTGG
>DJPO01000015.1 GCA_002437405.1 Opitutia bacterium UBA6410
AGCCGCGCTGTCTAGGCGCGTCAAATTGCCGTTCAGACAGCGGCTTTGGGCTTGGGACGCGATGGCGTGCGTACTTAAGTACGTACCCATTGCGGCACAAGCCCGAAACGCTGTATCAACGGTGATTTCACGCGCCCAAAAAACCTTCCGCACTGGAACCAACCCCCATGTTAAAAAAATTTGATGTTTTGAGTCTTTCGGAAAATTCTGCCAAATTGATCGGAAACGATTGGCTGCTGATTTCGGCGGGATCCCGCGATAAATTTAATACCATGACCGCCAGCTGGGGGTCTTTCGGATTTATGTGGAATAAACCCGCATTCTTCGTGTTCGTCCGCCCCACCCGCTATACCTACCAGTTTATGGAAGCCCGCGACGAATTTACCGTCTGCGTCCTGCCCGAATCCGAACGCAACGCCCTTAAAATCTGCGGTACTAAATCGGGACGCGATTGCGATAAAATCGCCCTCGCAGGCCTCACTCCCGAATTCACCGAAAACGGCAACCCATATTTCGCCCAGTCCCGCTTGGTCTTCGAATGCCGCAAGGCTTATTCGCAGATGATGGACGCCGCGTCGTTTGTCGATAAATCGCTCGTCGAACGTTGGTACGGCGACTCCAATTTCCACAGAATGTACGTCGGCGTCGTCGAAAACGCCTATGTGAAGCAATAGCCGCAGGGCGCGCGCATGGCGGAATTCGGACAGACTTTCCGCGTGCCCGATTTCTGGCAGGCGGAGGCGGTCGCGCACCTGAAGGCGGGGCGCGACGTCGTCCTGCACGCGCCGACGGGGACGGGCAAAACTTTTGTCTTCGAATCGTACTTCGCCCAATACGGCTCTCGCGCGACATTTACCGTCCCGACCCGCGCGTTGGCAAACGACAAATACGCCCAATGGTTGGCGGAGGGCTGGCGCGTCGGAATCTCGACGGGCGACAGGCTCGAAAACCCCGACGCCCCGCTGCTTGTCGCAACCCTCGAAACTCGCCGCGAGAGCATTCTTTCGGGCGAAATGCGCGGACTTTTCGTAATCGACGAATACCAGCTTTTGGGCGACGAATCGCGCGGGGCTGCGTACGAAACCACAATAGCAGCCCTCCCTCGCGGCTGCCAGCTGCTTTTGATGAGCGGAAGCGTCGAAAACAGCGCGGACGTAGTCAAGTGGCTCAGGCGGATTGGGCGCGACGCCGTACTCGTGCGGCACGATACCCGCGCCGTCCCGATTGAGGAGGTCTGCGCGGCGGCGTTGTCCGAAACTTCCGCAAGGGGAATCCGCGGATTCTGGCCGAATATTGTCCAACGCGCGTACGAGGCGGATATGTGCCCGCTGCTGATTTTCGCGCCCAAACGCCGCGACGCCGAAGCTATAGCCGAGTCGCTCGCCGAGCAGCTGCCGTGCCGCGATTTTCTGAAAATCCCGCGCGAGATTGACTCCGCCGCAGGCAAGACGCTTTCGCGGCTGATAAAACGCGGCATAGCGTACCACCACAGCGGGCTGACGGCATTCCGCCGCGCCGGGATTGTCGAGAAGCTCGCGCGCGACGGACTTTTAAAGGCGGTCGTCGCCACCACGGGGCTCGGCGCGGGCGTGAATTTTTCGATGAAGAGCGTGATAGTCGCCGACAGGGAGTACGAGACCCCCGACGGTGCAAAACTCCTTCGCCCCGACGAACTTTTGCAAATGTACGGCAGGGCGGGGCGTCGGGGCAAGGATACGCTCGGGTACGCGATAACCATTCCGTCGAAGCCGTCGCTTTCGCAGGCGCACACGCTCTTTTTGTCGCGCGCGGATTTCGTGGACTGGCCTGCGATTTTGCGGATTATGGACTCCTGCCCGATTCGCACGGCGTCCGCCCGCGCCGCCGCCGCGTCCGATTTCTGCTCGCGCCTGTTTACGGAAAATCCGCCCGATTTGGGCTTCGGCGGCATCGGGATTTCCGAAAAGCCGTGCGCAAATGCGCCGAAAAAGGACGTCGGCGGGCGCGTGGAAATCCTCAATTCGCGCGGGCTTTGGGAACGCCGCAAGCCCAAGTGCTCCGCGCGCATAGGCGAAACGCTCTTCCGCGACGGCGAAAAATGGACGGGGTTCGACACCTGCGCCCGCGCCGTAAAATCGCTGAAACTCGGGGCGGTTTGCAGACTCGCGGACGGGCGGTTCGGGCTTTTGATTGAAGTCGCCAAACCCGCGAAAACGCAGGAAAGGTGGTCGGCGACCCGCCCGCTCCAAAAAATGCTCCGCAGCAGCGTCGGGCGCGTTGCGGGCAATCCGCTTTCCGCCCCCGAATTTTCCCTGAAGAATCTGAAGCGCAATCTGCCAAAATACGTTTGCGCGGCATTCGCGGGCGCGAAATGCGCGGACATTTCCGTCGGAGCGGACTCGCTCGTGCGCGCGCGCATAGACTTGTCCGACGCACAAATCGAGGCGTTCGCGGACGGGTACGGCGCGCGGCTTTTCAATCCGCCGTCGCGCTCGGCGGACGTTTCGGGCGAATGGAATTTCGGGAAGCTCGCGGGCTTCGAAAGCGGAATCGGCAGGGGCGACACGCCCGTCGCGATTTGGCGCAGGCTCGGGCTCGTGGATTCCGAGCTTGCCCCGACCCGCAAGGGCAGGATTTTCTCCTATTTTTCAAAGGGCGAGGGCTTGGCGATTGCCGCCGCGCTCGAGGACGAATCGTACGCCGTGGAGGATATCGCGTTCGATTTGGCGAATTTGCGCGCGGGGCGGCGTTTCGCGCTCTCCGCTCCGAAAACCGATCCGTCTTCGAGAATCGGCGACGTCTGCTCCGTCGCGTGTTTCGGGGCGACGGTAAAGGGATATTTGCGCGCGGGAGTCCCGACCGAATACGGAGCGGGAGCGTCGGAGGTAATGCGCGAGCTCCGCGCGGGCGTCGCCGCCTCGAATCTCGAAACCCCGACACTCACGCGCGGGGACATCGAGCGCGCGCGGCTCGAGTGGGAGAGCCTGATGCGCCACACAGTCCGCGCCCCCGATATGCCGTTCGACAGGTGGACGGCATTAAAGCGCGAGTGCTCAAAGCTTTTGGGCGATTGCCGCGCAACCGAAAATTTCATAAAACGCGCTTTTTGATGTTGCAAAATCCGCGCCCATACATTGACTTGAAAGTCAATGAAGAACTTGGGCGAAAAATTGACCGAAGCGAGAAACGCAATGGGTCTTAGCGTGCGCGATGTCGCCGACCAGACCCGCCTGCGTATCGACGATATCGAGAAAATGGAATCGGGCGAATTTAATATCAATCTGCCCGAAATATACAGGCGCGGATTTTTGAAAATCTATGCGGCGTTTCTGAAGCTGAACGTGGACGAGGTTCTCGCCGAATACACGGCTTTGCAGGCGGCGCGCGCGGGCGGACACAAGCCCAAGCGTCTGCTCGAGCGCATTGCGGCGAACTCCCCGAGGGAGGTCGAGCCCCCCACGCCCGTTGACTCGCGCTACGGCGACGAGGACGAATCCGAGCCCGAACAGTCGTCCGACGAACAGATGAAATACATCAAGCTCGGGGCGATTTTCGCGGGCGTGATTCTTACGGTTGTCGTGATAATTTTCGGCGTTTCGGCACTCGTGCGCCCCAACGCGCCCGAGGAAAATCCCGACTTGGCGGCCTCCGCGCCGATTGCGACCCAACCCGCAGCCCAGCCCGCCGCTCCCGCTGCTTCCGCTCCCGTAAAGGAAAATCTCCTGACCGTGTCGGCTCTGCGCGATACATACGTCACGGTTTTCTTTATAAACGACAAAGCCAACCCCCTCTACACGGGTTCGCTTGCCGCGGGCGAAAAAAAGGACTTTAAATTTAGAACTACCGTGAGCGTGAATACTTCCGACGCCCAAAATATCGAAATATTCCGAAACGGCCAAAAGCTCGACTTGTCGGGCGGCAAGGGTGTCCAGCCCAAGGGTATTTGCAGCTTCTCGATAGCCCCGAAAAATTAGTTCGCGGCGGAAGCGGTTTTGCGGATTGCGCGTCCGCCCGACGGACAAGGCGGGGCGCAATCCTTTTTTATTTTTTAAAAGAGGAAAGAAAAAAATATGCTTACACACGTTGTGATTTTCAGAACGAGAAACGCCGATAAGGTGCAGCTAATCCGCGACGGCGTCGAGACCCTGCGGGCAATCGACGGCGTAAAATTCTTCCACTGCGGCGTTCCGAACCCGAGCGAACGTCCGGTCGTGGACGACTTTTTCGACGTCGCGATAGTGGTCGCCTTCGAAAACGGCGAAGAGGGGCTGAAGCGTTATGCGACACACCCCGTTCACGTCAATTTCGTGGAAAACTATCTAAAACCCGCGGGCGGAAAACTTTTGGTCTACGACATCACGGACGAAAAATAAAAACACCCGAAATTTTCGACAAACGGCAGCGGCAATCCGCCAGATAGCGGCGGAAAATTGTCAAAGCCCAAGATAAAACAAAAATCGCAATACAACGGCGATAAAAACTCCGCAAACAGCGGCGGGATAAAACCCCCGCAGGGCAGTAGCGAGGATAAACCCCCGCAAAGTCGGGGGATAAAATCCGCGCCCTGTCGCGGAAACCAACAATCCTCCGCAGGGGATAGGCAATATTGGCTTCGCCAATCGCCATAAGGGGAAAAATACCCATGACGGGGGATAGGCGACATTGGCTTCGCCAATCGCCGTAAGGGGGGCTATGCCCCCCTTCAATAAAGATGGTAGAACTTTGTAAGAAAGATTATGAGGCTTGCCGATGGATTGGGTCGGCGGCGGCAGAGATGGGCGGAAGAGCCTACCTCGTGGGCGGGTGCGTCCGCGACGGGCTGCTCGGCGTGTGCCCGAAAGACATAGATATAGAAGTCTACGGACTCACTCCGCCGCAAATCGAAAAAATGCTTTCGCGGCGTTTCCGATTTGAAATGGTCGGGAAGAGCTTCGGGGTCTGGATTCTGAAGGGGTTTCATATCGACGTTAGCGTACCGCGCACCGAGCGCAAAACGGGGCAGGGACACCGCGCATTCGACATCGAATGCGACCCGTTTTTGTCGGTCGAGGCAGCCTGCGCGCGCAGGGATTTTACGATAAACGCAATGCTCTGCGACTGCCTTACGGGCGAAATTATCGACCCATATTGCGGACGCTCCGACCTAAAGAATAAAATTTTGCGCCACACTTCGGGGAAGTTCGCGGAAGACCCGCTTCGCGTGCTGCGGGCTATGCAGTTTGTCGCGCGGTTTTCGCTCACACCCGCGCCCGAAACCGTCGAAATCTGCTCGAAAATCCCGTTTGAAAACCTCGCGCCCGAGCGCGTCTTTGAGGAATGGAAGAAGCTTGTTTTGAAGGGGTTGAAGATTTCGGACGGTCTGGCTTTCCTGCGCGACTGCGGCTGGATAAAATATTTCCCCGAACTCGCCAAGTGCGTCGGTTGCGAGCAAGATCCAGAGTGGCACCCCGAGGGCGATGTCTTCGCCCACACGGGTTTTTGTATGGACTATTTCGCCAAGACCCGCACGGGCGACGAACGCGAAGACTTGATTGTCGGGCTTGCTGTTCTCTGCCACGACTTCGGCAAACCGCTGTGTACGACAGTCGGCGACGACGGCAAAATCCACTCCTACGGGCACGACATTTTGGGGGTTCGCCCGACCCGCTCGTTCCTCGAAAGAATGACGCGCGAAAAATCGCTCATCGAAGACGTCTGCGTTTTGGTCGAACGCCATATGGCGATTCTCGACCTCTGGCGCAGCAAGGCGGGGGACTCCGCAATCCGCAGGCTCGCGCGGAAAGTCGGGCGCATCGACAGGCTCGTGCGCGTCGACGACGCCGACCGCAACGGGCGTCCGCCAATCGAGGCGGAGGAATCGCCGCAGGGGGCGTGGATTTCCGAGCGCGCCCGCGAGCTGAGTGTCCGCGACTCCGCCCCCAAGCCGATTCTGATGGGGAGGCATCTGATTTCGCGCGGGCTCAAACCGTCCGCCGATTTCGCGAAAATCCTCTCCGACGCCTACGAGGCGCAGCTCGACGGCGCGTTTGCCGACACCGACGGCGCGCTCGGGTGGCTCGACGAAAGGCTGAAACAACAGTCTTGAATTTTTCGGACAAATGTGCGATTTTAATACTTAGTGTGCGGACGCATTTTTCCGATATAAAATATTCGCTTATAAATATGAAGAATAAACACGAGAACCAACATTGCCAGAAACACGGCAACCAAGAAGACAATTTAAAACCCCTCGAATCCGTAGTGGACGAAAAGCTCGACCCCATTCCCTCGCACCAGCCCGACGCCGCCGAAGCCGAACGCGCCGCCGACGATATGTGCGCCGAAGAACAGGCGATGAACGCCACCGACCTCATGCGCAGGCTCGACGACGCCGTAGCTCAGGCGGAAAAAAACAAAGACCTTTACATGCACACGCTCGCCGACTTGGACACCTACCGCCGCAAGGTTCAGCGCGAAAAGCAGGAGCTCGCCCAGTTCGCAGTCCAGCCGCTCATAGAGGAGCTTATCCCGTCGGTCGACCACCTCGAAATGGCGATTGCTGCGGCTCGCGCGTCGGCGGACTCGAAGAATCTGCTTCAGGGCGTCGAAATGGTCTGCGCGCAAATCAAAAAGGTGCTCTCGAACTTCGGCGTCGAGGAAATCACGGGCGAGGGCGGAGACTTCGACCCCAACGTCCACGAATGTGTCGCGCACAATCCCAGCGACTCCGTTCCCGAAAACAAAATCATAAAGGTAATGCGCTCGGGCTATAAAATCCACGGGCGTTTGGTGCGTCCGGCAAGCGTTGTCGTCTCGAGCGGCAAACAGGGCTAATTTCTTATGGCGGAAGATTACTACAAAATTTTGGGTGTCGAAAAGAACGCCACCCAGCAGGAAATCAAGAAGGCGTACCGCAAGCTCGCCATCAAATACCACCCCGACCACAACCCCGGCGACAAGGCGGCGGAGGAAAAATTTAAGCAGGTCTCAGAGGCGTACGAAGTCCTTTCCAACGACGAAAAGCGCGCCAAATACGACCAGTTCGGGCACGCCGCGTTCACGCAGGGCGGAATGGGCGGCGCGGCGGCGGGCGGATTCGGCGGATTCCAAGACCCAGCCGACATCTTCCGCCAAGTCTTCGGAATGGACGGCGGGGGAGGCGGCGCATTCTACGACTTTTTCGGCGGAATGGGCGGCGGTATGTCCGAAGAGGACGCAAATGCCCCCGAACGCGGCTCGGATATTTCCGCACAAATCGAAATTTCGCTCGAGGAGGCGGCGAAGGGAACTTCGCGCACGATTAAGTACAACCATTACGTCGAATGCCCCGACTGCAAGGGCAGCGGCTCGAAAAGCGGCGGCGGACGCAAACCCTGCCCGAAGTGCGGCGGAAGCGGACACATCACGATTTCCAGAGGTTCGATGCGCTTCAGCCAACCCTGCCCGAACTGCCACGGCACGGGCACGGTAATCGAAGACCCCTGCCCGAAATGCGGCGGTGAAGGGCTCGTCAAAGAGCGCACGGAGATGAAAATCGACATTCCCGCAGGCGTCTACACGGGCGCGCGCCTCAGAAAAACGGGCGCGGGCAACGCTGGCTACAACGGCGGCGGCTCGGGCGACTTGTACGTCGTCATCGTCGTCGACGAAGACCCGCGCTTCGAGCGCGACGGCAACGACCTTTATACCGATATTCGCGTGAAATTCACCCTCGCCGCGCTCGGCGGACAGGTGGAGGTCGAGACGATTTCGGGTAAAAAGGTAATGCTCAATATCCCCGCGGGAACGCAGCCCGCCACGAGCCTGCGCCTGAAAGGGCAGGGTATGCCGAGTCTGCGCGGCGGTTCGACGGGCGACCTCTATGTGCGCGTACACATCGAAGTCCCGACAAACCTGACTTCCGAGCAGCGCAAGAAGCTCGAAGATTTTGCGCTCGCCTGCGGCGACGCGAACAATAAGGCGTCGGGGCAAAATTCAGGCTCGCAGCCGTTCTATAAAAAATTCTTCTAAAGCCGAAAACGGCATTTTGCCGCGCTGAAGATTTTATATTTTTTCGAACCGAAACCCCGCAATCTGAATTGTACCCCAAAATTAGGACAATAAAAAAGCACGGCTAGGCGATTTTAGATTTGGACAAGAGATGGCATCGATATTCTTTCGGTGTCATCTTTTTTAGCGTCCACTGCGGTCTATCGTTATTGTAGTATTCGATAAACTTCGATACCTTCTCTCTTACTTCTTCGAAGCTTTTGCAATCC
>DJPO01000036.1:0-7122 GCA_002437405.1 Opitutia bacterium UBA6410
CAACGGTGATTTCACGCGCCCAGCGGGGGTAGGGAAAATTGGCATCGCCAATTTTCCCGTAGGGGGCAAGACCTCCTGTTCTATAGTCTAAATGCAAAATTGCCCCGCAATTTTGCTGACTATCAAAAAAAATGCTTGCCAAAAGTTTAGATACCCGCAAGATTACCCCCTTATATTTTACGCGGCAACTTGCGAGTTGCCTGCGTCGTAAGATTCTAATTTACGCAAACCACAAAAAAAATGTCAGAAGAAACAAACAAAAAGAAGGTCACAGAACTCGGCTTCACCGAAACCGAATCCCTCAACCGCTACGTCACCGAAACCGGTAAAATCCTCCCCCGCAAATTCACGGGCTTGACGGCGAAAGAACAACGCCACGTCAAAAAGACAATCAAGCACTCCCGCAATATGCTTCTGATGAAGTAATATTCGCGGAAGCTTAGGCTAATGTCGAATAATTCGGATACGCCGCCCTCGGATCTACTGAAGGCGGCTAATTTTATTGTCGGAGGCGGAATCGGCGGAGTCCCGACCGAAACCGTCTACGGGCTTGCCGCCGACGCAACAAATCCCGACGCCGTCAGAAAAATCTTCGCGGCAAAAGGGCGGCCGTTTATCGATCCGCTCATCGTCCACGTTTGCGATATGCAAATGGCAAGGGAAGTCGCGAATTTTACGCCCGACGCCGAAAAGCTCGCCGCCGCATTTTGGCCGGGGCCGCTGACGATGATTCTACCCAAAACCCCGCTGATTCCCGATGTCGTCACGGCGGGGATGCAAACAGTGGCGGTGCGTATGCCCTCGCACCCGATTATGCGCGAACTGATTAAACTTTCGCGCCCGATAGCCGCGCCATCGGCAAATCCGTTCGGCTACGTAAGCCCGACGACCGCCGAACACGTCTCGAGTATGCTCGGGGACAAAATCGACTTCGTATTGGACGGCGGGGAATGCGCGTGCGGAGTGGAATCGACGATAGTCTTGATGACTTCGACCCCGAAAAAACTCCTGCGCCCAGGCCCGATTCCGCCCGAGGAAATCGAAAAAGTATTGGGCGAAAAAATCGACTTAAAACCGAAGGTAAACGAAGCCCACCCGCAAGCCCCAGGAATGCTGAAAACCCATTACAGCCCGAAGTCGAAACTGACGCTTTTCGACGACGCGGGCGAAATCCCGCAGGATTTCGACGGATATACAATTTTCCTGAAACGCCCGAGCAACCCGAAAGAGTCCGATTACTGGCTGAGCGAAAACGGAAGCTTGGAAGAGGCGGCAAAAAATCTATTCGCGCTGATAAGGAAGTTGGACAAAAAGGGGAAAAATATGTATTGCCAAAGGCCGCCCGAATCGGGAATAGGATTGGCAATCAACGACCGCCTATCCCGCGCCAAGAATGCGTAGTCTATCCCGCGTAAAGCGCGGAATGGAGAAGAAAAACTTTTCAAAAACTACCCGCAAAATTGCGCCGCAATTTTGCTGGAAAATTCAGGGACGCATCAAACAGCCGATTAGGCGGTGGTTTTTTGGGAAAAGTTGCGATGTAGTAGAGAGTACGTACGGGGCTGGGAACAACCTAAGCTTTGAGAGGATAGGCGCAATTTGCGAAGCAAATCGCCGTAAGGGGGCTTTGCCCCCTTCATGAAAAACCCTTCTATGGGTGGCGCACCTTGCGCCCGCCGTAAGGGGGCAACGCCCCTTCAATAAAAGGGGCGCGTCAAACTGCCGGTTAGGCGGTGGCTTTGATTTTGTCGCACGGTGGGAGCATACAAATAGTATGTGACTACTGTGCGACAAAATCGAAACGCCGCATAAGCGGTAGTTTCACGCGCCCCTAGCCGAAGATGTCCCATGCTTGGTAGCATTCGGATATAAACCAGATTGCCGCCAATAACAACGCCAGCCATATCAGCTTTTTTACCCCTCTCCACAATTCGCCCGGAATGTCGTATCGCCCGACCTCCCCGCGTGTCTTTTTTTTGAATTCGCTCAGCGGGTCCTTTGATCTCACACTCCTGACGCCCGCCCTCACCTTTAATTCTTTTCTTCGCAAAAACATATCCGCCGTTTTTCTTTTATTTGGAATTTTCCGATTCCGACGCCCGACTTCAAGAAAATACGCCCCGACGCCCGAAAATTTGTGTTGAAAAAGACGAAAATTAATTCAATATCGCGGAAATATGAGTAAAGAAATAGAAGAAGGTCTCAATCTTGCGCTCGACTTCACTAAATTAAAGAAGGTCGCCCAATGCAAGGAGGACGTAATCCCCGCGATTGCCCAATGCGCCGATACAGGCGAAGTTCTCATCGTCGGCTACGTCAACAAACTCGCCCTCGAAACCGCCGTCAAGGAAGGTATGGCGACATTCTGGAGCACCTCCAGAAACGAGCTTTGGATTAAAGGTAAAACAAGCGGGGATTTCCTCGAAATCGTCGACATTCTCGTAAACTGCGAGCAGAACTCGATTGTCTATAAAGTCCGCCTCAAGGGCAAGGGCTCGTGCCACACAAAGGACAAGTCGGGCAAGGCGCGCCGCGGCTGCTACTACCGCAGAATCAAAATCTCCGACGGGAAAATCGACGGACTGGAATTCCTCGAAGGCGCGGAATAACCGCAAATCGGCGGGACATCCCGCCCTCAACGAAAGGACACAATGAAATTTAAAATCAACAAAGAACATTTGGCTACAGGACTCAAGCAGGTGACGAACGTCGTCAGCTCGAAGCCCCAAATGGCTATCCTCAACAACGTGCTCATCAAGGCGGAAAACGGCAGCGTAATGCTCACGACCACCAACCTCGAGCTGGGCATCAGGTGCTCGATTAAGGCGGAAGTCGAAGAAGCGGGCGAAATCACTTTGCCCGTCAAGAAACTCGCCGCAATCGTCAACGCACTGCCCCAACAGGAAGTGTCGATAGAAAGCGCAGACGGACAGACGGCACGCATACGCTCGGGTCGCTCGGACTTCAACCGCTTCAACGGTTTGAAAGCCGAAGACTTCCCCGCCCTGCCCAGCTTCGTCAACCAGCACTCCTACGAGCTTCCGCCGCAGGAACTTGCGCTTATGCTCCGCTCGGTATCCTACGCGCAAAGCACCGACGAAAACAGGTATATCCTCAACAGCGTATTTTTCAACTTCTCCGAAGGCAAACTTTCGCTCGTTGCAACAGACGGCAGAAGGCTCGCGCTCATCTCGCGCGAAATGAAAATCGACCAGCAGGACGAAGGCTCGATTATCCTCCCCGCCAAGACCGTTACGGAACTCGAAAAGCTCCTCGCGCAAGGCAAGATGGTGAAAATCAGCTTCAGCGAAAGACAGGTCGCGTTCGACATCGAAGTCGGCGAAGACTCCGCCAACAACGGACTCAACGGCTCGATATACCTCGTTTCGAAAATCGTCGAAGGCAGCTACCCGAACTACAAGCAGGTTATCCCCAAGGAAGCCGAACACAGAATCAAGGTCGAGCGCGAACTAATGCTCGAAACCGTCCAGCGCGTCGCTTTGATGACCAACGACAAGCAAAATTCGGTCAAGCTGAAGATTTCCGAAAACTGCCTCGAAATCTCGGGAGAAAGCGCGGAATTGGGCGAAGCTAAAGAACCGATTGAAGTCGAATACTCGGGTCCCGAAGTGAAAATCGGCTTCAACCCAGACTTCCTCCTCAGCCCCCTGCGCAACCTCACGAAAGACGAAGTTTTCTTCGAATTCAAAGACGAAATGAGTCCGGGGGTTTTCAAAACTCTCGACAACTTCCTCTGCGTGGTAATGCCGCTTAGAATTTAACTAAACAAAGAACGCGCTCGACTCGGGCGCGTTTTTTTTAACTTTTTCTATTTTTTCCCGCAATTTTTTTAGCAAGTTCCAGCGCATTAACCAACCGACAACGCGCATTTCAATACTGTTTTTACAATGCAAATTACGCCGTCGATAGTCGTCGCCCTGTCGCTTTTCATCGCCTACATACTTCTCGGGCGAATCGCGGCGGTGTGCCCTGCACACGGGTGGATTCGGGTTTGCCACAGATGGGCGAGGCTTGCGTTTTTCTCGCTCGCGACAACGCTGATTTTAAAAAAATATTTTCTCCCCGATGTCGGGAAATTGCCGCTCGCGGCGGCGGCAGTGCTCGGGTACATATTGGTTGAAACTTTTTTGTATTGGCTCGAAATCTGCGCGGCGGGCGTGTCGGGAATTTCCCCGTTCGGGAAATATACGCCAACTCAATCCGCTTGGAGCTGCGAACCGTCAATGCTGAAACTCAAGCGGAAAATCGAGCGCGAAGGCTTCAAAAAAACGGCGGCATTTACGCTCGATTTCGGAAGCGACGTAAAAGGCAGAACGACAATCTTCGACTCCGCCGACAAAAAAATGCGGCTCGACATAACCTTTATCCCATTCGGCAAGACCTGCATTATTTCGCCGACCGTATATTCCGTGGATTCGGAGGGCGTGCGCTGGGTGAGCGACGGTAATCCCACGCCGTTCGGGCTGTCCTACCCCAAGGAATGGAAGCTCGCGAGAAAGCCGACCGCCTGCAATCCGATTCGCCTGATAAAAATCCACAAAAAGCGGCTTGGGAAAAATTCGTTCGTCGAAATAACCGAATCGCCCGAAGAATATTTGAACACCTCCATTCGCAGAACTAAGGAACAAAACGTATCCGACGGATTTCTGAACACTGGCGCGAGCGTCGCAACCGACGGACTTTTCACGCCCGAAGGGAAAATGCACATCTGGCTGGATATGATAAAAACAAACTATTTTCCGTTCATTTAATGACATATCGCGTTCAAATAAAAAAACTTTTCGCCGCCGTCGGGATTTTCCTCGCCGCCGCTACGGGCGAATCTTTTCCGCTGCTCGGGGGAAATACGGCTATAGTCGAAAACGGGAACGCCGACATTGAAATCGTCCTGCCGAACGACGTCCGCAAAGAAGACGCAACCGCCGCGAACGTGCTGGCGGAGAACCTCGCAAAGCTCGCGCGAAGCGGAAACATAAAAGTTTCGTACATCGAAAAAAAGGAAAGCGCGCGGACTAAAATTTTCCTGAAAAAGACGGAGCGCAAATTGGGAGAATATTTTTTCGACGGCGGAAAAATTTCGGTTCGCGCAAAGTCGGGGAATATCGAAATCGCTTACCCCGACGAAACCCGCGCGCTCAACGCCGTCGGGCTCTTCCTTCGCAAATTCTGCGGTATGCGCTTTTACGCGCCTTCGGAAGTCGGCACATATTACGTCAAGCGCGACGACTTTTTTATCGAAAACACATACCGAGAATTTCCCGACGCTTTTGCCCTTGCCGAAATTTATGTCCCAATCATCGACAAAGAAAGGCGCGCGCAAGTCGAAATTTGGCGACGCCTCAACGGCTTGCACGCCATGCTCGGGGGATTTTCCCACAACTTTTCGCGAATCTTCGACGCCGAATTTCTGGACGCGCACCCGCAAATGAAGGCGCAAAAATCCGACGGCACGCCCAAAACATTCGCCCAGCCCGACATTTTGAACCCGATTGCCGCAGTTAGGGCGGCGGAAAAGGCGGACGAGTTTTTTTCGAAAAATCCGCGCCTTAAAATTTTCCCGATGGGGATAGAAGACACTTCGGAATTCGACGAGCGCGCCGAGACGCAAAAGCTCAAACGCGGTTATTTTCGCGGCTTTCCCGACTACTCCGACGTAGTTTTTAAATTTTCGTCCGACGCTGCGGAAAAAATTGCCCGCCGCCACCCAGATAAATTCGTCGGAGCGCTCGCATACCTCGCGTGCGAAAATCCGCCTACGCGCCCGATTCCCGAAAACCTCGTGCCGTTTTTCACGACAGACCGCGCAAATTATTTCGACAAACAATACAAAGAGCAGGATTTTCGGACGCTTGAAAAGTGGGGAAAACGCGCAAAGAACTTCGGAATCTACGACTATGCCTACGGCGTTCCGTATTTTTTCCCGCGCGAAATCGGGAAGGCGGTTTCGGAGGGTATCGCAGCCGCCCACAAAGCGGGCGCGCGCGCGTATTATGCCGAACTCTACCCCGTTTTTGCGTACGACATAAAAAAAGCGGCAGTCATATTTGCGTCCCTCGAAAATCCGAACGAGCCCGACATCGCCCAAAAGACCGAAGACGAATTTTACGACAAATTTTTCGGCGCGGCAGGCAAAGGCGTGCGCAAGTTTTTTGGAATCGCCGAAAACGCGTGGTTTGAAAAGCGGGCGCGGCGCGGCGATGCACTCAGGTGGTTGTCGCTCTTCAAGCTCGAAAGCTCCTCCGAGATTTTCGACGAATCCGACATTGCGGGAATGGAAGCCGCGCTCGCCGAGGCCGAAAGCACGGCGGACAACCAAACTATTTACCAAAAACGCGTGAACGCGCTGCGTGTTGCGTTCGATTTCGGGAAAAAATGCGACGCGGTCTACCGCAAAAAGAAAAACCTATTTTCGCTCTTGGACAAATCCGCCGCGCCCGAAAAAATTTTAAATGCACTCGCCGAGCTTGACCGCGCCGAGCTTGAAAAAAACGAGGCTTTTGAAATTTTGAAAGCCGACGAAACATACCCGCAAAGAAATATGGATTTGATGTTTTCGGAAAATTTTTCGCCGAAGCTACGCGCCTGCGTCTACCTAATCAAAAATGGCGTCGCGCCCGAAAAATTCGAAAATTTCGTCCCCCGCAAAACGCTCGAAACCGCGCTGAAAATCTTCGCAGACGCCCCGAATCTCCTCGGCAAAGACGGCTCTTTCGAAGACGCGGAATATTCCGAAAACTCGGAGGCAGGCCGCAGGTGGTATCCGCTGCAATTCGACTATGACGGTCATTATATGCGCATAAAATCCGCCGCCGCGCGTTCGGGAAAATTCGGGCTCGAGTTCGCAATGTGCGAAAATTCGGCCATATCCCGCGCGATAAAAATTTCCGAAGGGCAAGCCGTAGCGTTTGACGGATTTTTTAGGGGCAAAATTTCGGCGGGCACGGCGTGTTATGCGACAATCGTGTTTTTCGACAAATCGGGAAAAATATTGGGGCGCGAATCGAGCATTCTACCGACAACCGATTCCGAAAAATTTTCGGAATTTCTCGCGGCGGGCGTTGCGCCTCAAGGCTCGGCGGTTGCCGTTGCGAGCTTTTTTGC
>DJPO01000036.1:7170-10549 GCA_002437405.1 Opitutia bacterium UBA6410
CTTAGGGTTTTTTAATCGCCGCCGACTCTGTGCAAAAACATTCGGCAACGGACAATCTGCGTACGCCGCTAATTGCCCGAACTGCGAGTTCCCGTCCCAATCGGGAATACGCGCGAACACAACACCCTCGCCCCGCGACGCGAAAACGCCACGCGCTATTCTTCGTCTGCGCGGCGTTTAGGAAAGCATATACGCTCGACTGCCGATTCGAAGTCTTCGCAGCCGTCGAGAATTTCGATTTCCAGTTTCGTGTAGTAAAACGGAAGTCCGCCGTCGTAGTCCGCGCGGATTCTCACGGCGTCCTTTTCGGTCGTCACGACGAGCTTTGCCCCTGCGGCTTTTGCGCCCGCGAAAAATTCGTCAAGCTCGGAGTCGTCGAATCTGTGGTGGTCGAGAAAACGCTTTTTGAAGACGATTTTTCCGCCCCAGTCCACGAGGAATTTTTCGAAGCTGTCGGGCGCGGCGATTGCGCAAAAGCAGGCAATCGGGGTGTCGCCCAGAATCGAAAGCGGGCGGGACTGCCCGAGCGGGAATTCCACGAGCCGTTCGGGGACGTGGGCGCACTCGATGATTTCGGCGGCGGGGTTGTATTTGCGGATAGTCTCCTCAAGCGCGGAATCCTTGTGTCCGTCCGACTTTGTGAGGAATATGTACGAGGCGCGGCGCAGGTGCGAAATGGGCTCGCGCAAAATTCCGCGCGGGAGCATCGACTCGTTCCCGAACGGGTTTGTCTTGTCCACAAGCAGCAGCTGCACCTGCCCGCGAAGCGGCAGATATTGGAAGCCGTCGTCGAGAATCAGCGTGTCCGCGCCGAACTGCGAAATCGCATAGTGCCCTGCCCTGACGCGGTTTTTATCGACAATCACGACAACTCCGGGGAGATTGCGGGCGAGCATATAGGGTTCGTCGCCCGCGTGTTCGGAGTCGAGCAGCACGGTTTTACCGTCCGAAACAACTTTCGGCTTCGGCGGCTCGCCGTGGGTAAGCCATCTGAAAAAGCGCGAAAGCGCGGTGTCCGACTTGCTTTTGTAGCCGCGGCTTAGGATTGCGACTTTCCGCCCGCGCTCGGAAAGCGACTTTGCGAACTTTTCGACAATCGGCGTCTTGCCCGTCCCGCCGACCGTGAGATTGCCGACGACCACGACGGTACAGCCCAGCGGGGCGTCGCGCAAAATCCGCGAGTCGTACATATAGTGGCGCATTCGCACAATCGAGGAAAACACGAACGAAAGCGCCTTCAAAAATCCCGCATAAATGCGCGTACCGAAGCCGTCGCGCCTGTCGTAGATGACGTCGGCGGTATAGTGGACGAAATCCTCGCCCGCGCGTTTTAGTTTTTTCAAATTTCTTCGGAGAAAATTCAATGTCGTCGCCTATTGCAATTACAGGTTTTCGGAGTAGTTTTCGTCGTCCGCCGCGGCGGCCTCCTCCGCCTCCTTGTCCATTTCCGCCCACGCTTCGTCCTGCGCGCGGGTCTTGCGGACTTCCGCGGCGCGCTCTGCCATCTCGGCTTTTATCGTCGCGATTTTCCTATACGAAAGCGGATTCGAGCGCGTTATCGACGTAAAAATCGCGAAGGTTTTTTTCATATGGGTTTCGTCGAGATTTTCGGCGAATAAGTCCATCAGCGGCTTGACGATTAGCTTGTAGGCAAGGTCGGGATAGGCGGCGGTCATTCGCACGATTTCCGTATACATCGGCAGGATTTCGGTTTTGTCGCGCAGTTCGCCGAAATCCTTTTCGATTTCCTTTGCGAAAAGGTGCATTGCAAGCGCGGAGTCGGTGCGCATAACGTGGCGCATTTCGGACATATAGAGCTTGAGCCCCTCGTGCGAGCCGCGCCGCATTAGAATCGACTTGTACATACCCAGAACCTCGAGGCATTTTTCGGGATATTTGCGGAAAGTTTCGTACGCCTTTTTCCAGTTGGCGTCGAGCTCCGAGTTGGGCGCACCCGCGCGGGCACGCACTTTTATGTATTGGTAATGCGCCTTCCAATTTTCGGGATTCGCCTTTTTCGCCTGATTCGCAAAAAACGTACTTGCGGTAAAATTGCCCGCGTCGAAAAGATGTTCGGAAAGGCGGACATAGAGGTTCGAGTACATTCCGTTTTTGACGACATTGGCGCGGCGTTCGAGCATCGATATGTCGAAAAGCGTAATCGGCTCCCACGTCTGGGGACTTAGCGGGCGGTCGAAAAACGCCATCGCCTGTTTTTCGCGGGCGACGTCGAACTTCCAAAGCCCTACCCTCGACATATACGCAAGCCATGCCGTACCGACATCGCGGGAATCCGTAGACTCCCTGTACGAAAAGTAGATGCACGGAATGCCGTTTGCGTTCGCGACTCTCCACGCGTAGTAAACTCTGTCTATCGGCGCGCCACCGTGCTTTTTTATGTTCGCTGGCGTATACGGAACTTCCACGGGCCACGGCGCGTAGCCGTATGTAGTTTTGCGCGAATTGTCCAACTTGCCCACGAGCGCGAGCCGCTCTATATAAAACGGCGTGATTGCAGGCTGGCTGAGCGAGCGCAATTCGTCCATCGGCCCGCCCACGCCCTCGAGCCAAATGAGCTCGCCGACCGTGAGCTTGTCGAGCGGATAAATCAGCTTGTCAGACCTTTCCGCGAAAAACAGGAAAATCTCGAGCGGCCCGCCCATTTTTACGGGATTGGACGGCACGTTGCACTCGGGCCATTCGGGCGGCGGGGCTTCGTCGTAAATCAGCGAGAGGGCGTATGCGGCGCGTTTGTATTTTTTGAACTGGGCGGGATACGCCTTGTAGATTTCGGCGAGGGCGTTGCACGCGCCGTTCAGCTTGTCTTTGGGAGAAATCGTTTCGTAGAAATCGAAGAACGTCGGCAAGTCGCGCAGGATTTCCGCTTTCAGCTCGAAGGGCATCGACGCTCCGTGCTTTGCGAATAAGTCGGCGGCGTAATAGGTATAGAGCCATGAAGCGGTGTTTTCCAAAAACTGCTTTTTGAGAAATTCGTCCGCCTTTTTCTTCGACTCGTCCGCGAATTTCCGCCAGCCCTCGGGAGTGTCGTTTTCCGCGAGTTTGTCGAAGTCCGCCTTCTGCAAAAGCGACACCGGAAAATTCGGAAATTCCTGCAAGTTTTGCGCCCGCAACGGCAGCAGCGCGACAACCGCCGCAATGCAAACGCCCAAAAGTTTTGTAATGCTCCCCGACTTCATAAAAATATACAAGACATATATGTTGTCGGCGGATTGCTGACAAGTTTTTTATATACCCAAGCGGGTTTTTATTCCGCAAATTGCCGACGCCGCCAGCCCGACGGAAAGACAAAAAAGCCGCCAATGCGAAATTGAACTGTACCCCCAAAGTGGGACAATAAAAAAGCACGGCTAGGCGATTT
>DJPO01000026.1 GCA_002437405.1 Opitutia bacterium UBA6410
TTCACTTTATTCAATTAGAACACAAAAAATTTGAAAATCTACATTTTTTTCTCGGAGACGGTCGGATTTATCGTCGGGAATGTGCCCGCTTTTGCCGCAACCGCGTACCCCTGCGGCGGGATTCCCGCAGGGTATATTTGCAGTGTTTGACAAAATTTTTATGCGGGGCGTTCCGCCGCTGCGGTCGGCTTGCGCTTTCGGGTCAGCTTGCGTATTACGTAGTAGAATACGGGGGTGAAGATGCAGCCGAAGACCGTGACGCCTATCATTCCGAACATAACGGAAGTCCCGAGCGACTGGCGCAGCTCGAAGCCCGAGCCCGTCCCGTACGCGAGCGGCACTACGCCCAAGATGAATGCCAGCGATGTCATTACAATCGGGCGGAGTCGGTTTTGCGCGGCGGTCGAAATCGCCGAGACGATTTCCTCCCCGTGCTCTTCGCGCTGTTTTGCGAATTCCACAATCAGAATCGCGTTTTTGCACGCCAAGCCGATTAGCACGACGAACCCGATTTGCGTCATCAGATTGTTGTCCAGCCCGCGTATGTTTATGCCGACCATTGCGAACAAAATCACGAGCGGCACGATTAGGATAACCGATAGCGGCAGAGTCCAGCTTTCGTACAACGCCGCCAGCAACAGGAATACGAACACGACGCAGATTGCGAAGATGTAAATCGCCGAATTGCCCGCCTTCTTTTGCTGGTACGCCAAGTCCGTCCACTCGATGCCCATTCCCTGCGGCAGGACTTGGGCGGCGAGCTTTTCGATTTCGTCCATCACAAACCCCGTGCTGTAGCCGTCGTTCAGGTTGCCCTGAACCGCCGCGCTGGGGTAGAGGTTGTAGCGCGTGATTTTATACGGGCCGACCCCGCGGTGGATTGTCACAACCGAGCCGAGCGGCACGTTTTGCCCGAGGTCGTTGGGAACTTTGAGCTTGTAGATGTCGGCGATGTCCTTGCGTTTGCCCGCCTCCGCCTGCGCGACGACGCGGTAGACGCGCCCCAAGATGTTGAAGTCGTTGACATACATCGAGCCGAGGTTGACCTGCAGCGTTCTGAAAATCGAGTTGATTGAGACGTTGAGCTTTTGGGCGCGCTCGCGGTCGATTGTCGCGTAGAGCTGGGGGTTGTTCGTCGTGTACGTCGTGTAGACGTCGGAGACGGCGGGGAGTTTTTCGATTTCCGCGATGAGATCGTTCGTGTAGCGTTCGAGCTCGAAGACGCCCAGCCCTATTCTGTCTTCGACCTGAAATTTGAAGTCGCTGCCGCTGCCGATTCCGGGGACGGTTGCGGGGGTCGTGCAGTTGATTGTCGCCTCGAGGATTTCCCTGTCTAGCACGGTTTTGACTTTGTCCATTATGTAGCCGAGCGACCAGCCCTTTTCGTCGCGCAGCTTTCTGTCGGAGAGTCGGAAGTTGATTCGCCCGACGCTCGAGCCGCCCTGTCCGACGACCGAAATCGAGTAGCGGATACCCTCGATTTGCCCGAGCAGCTTGTCAGCCTTGACGGTGACCGCCTCGGTGCGCTCGAACGACGCGCCGTCGGGAAGTCTCAGCCAGGCGTTGAACGAGCCTCTGTCCTGCTTGGGGATAAAGCCCGTGGGGGTTGTGATGAAAATTTCGCGGGTCGCCCACATCATTCCGCAGTAAAGAATCAGCATAATTATGCTGATGCGCAGGACGAATTTTACGACGCCCCCGTAGAATTGCGCGAACCTGTTGAAGCCCAAGTTGAAATATTTCAGCAACAAGCCGAACGAGTAGTCCCACAGCAGCTCGAAAATGCTCCTGCGCGAAGTCCCCGCGTGGCGCATAAACAGGGCGCAGAGCGCGGGCGTGAGCGTCAGCGAAACCAGCCCCGAAAGTATCGTGGACGTGGAAATGGTCATCGCGAACTGCTTGTAGAATTGTCCCGAAATCCCAGGCAGGAAGGCGGTCGGCAGGAACGCCGCGCTCAGCACGAGCACGATTGCGATAAGCGCGCCCTGAATTTGGCTCATCGCCTTTTTCGTCGCCTCATGCGCGTCGAGCCCCGTCTTCATATTGCGCTCGACGTTTTCGACGACGACGATTGCGTCGTCAACGACAATCCCGATTGCCAGCACCAGCCCGAAGAGCGTCAAGTTGTTGATTGTAAAGCCGAACGCCGACATCATCGCAAACGTCCCGATTAGCGAGACGGGGATTGCGAAAAGCGGGATAATCGCCGCGCGCCAATTTTGCAGGAAGACGATTATCACCAAAACGACGAGCACGACAGCCTCGAAAATCGTCCGATAAAGCGCGCTGATGGACTCTTTTACATATTCGGTCGTGTCGTAGCCGATTACGTAGTCGACGTCGTCGGGGAAGGATTTTTTCATTTCCTCAAGCTCGGCGCGCAGGCGTTTGACGGTTTCGATTGCGTTTGTCCCAGGCAGCTGGTAGACGCCCATCGAAACGGAGCTTTTGGAGTTGATGTACGATTCGTTCGAATAGGAGTATGCGCCGAGTTCGATTCGCGCGATGTCCTTTAAGTGGATAACGCGGCCGTCGGGTGTGTATTTTACGATGATTTTGCCGAATTCGTCGACTGTCGCGAGTCTTCCGCGGGCGTTGATGAGCAGTTCGTACGCTGCGCCCGTGTCGCTCGGTGGCTGGTTCAGACGCCCCGCCGCGACCTGTTTGTTCTGCTCTTTGAGCGCGTCGATAACTTCGATGGGCGATAGGTTCGCCGCCGCGAGTCGGTCGGGGTTGAGCCAAACGCGCATACTGTATTCCTTTGCGCCCCAAACGTTTAGCTCGCTGACGCCGTACACGCGCGAGAGCTTGTCCTGCATCTGGGTAATCGCGTAGTTCGAAAGGTAGATTTTGTCGCGCGTTCCGTTGGGCGATAGCAGGTTTATCGTAAGGAGAATGTCGGGATTGCGCTTGTAGACGTTAAGACCCACGTCGCGGACTTCCTGCGGGATTCTGTTTTCCGCCTGCCTTACGCGGTTTTGGACGAGAACCTGCGCCATGTCGATGTTTACGCCAGTCTCGAACGTAATGCTGATTGACCACGAGCCGCCCGAGTCCGCCTCGCTGGACATATAGAGCATTCCCTCGACGCCGTTGAGCTTTTGCTCGAGCGGCGCAAGAGTCGTGTTCATAATAACTTCGGGGGACGCGCCCGAGTACGAACCGCTAACGGTAATCGTCGGCGGCGCGATGTTCGGATACTGCGTCAGCGAGAGGTTTGAAAATGCGATAGCTCCGACGAGGACGATAAAAAGCGAAATTACCGTCGCGAAAATCGGTCTGTCTATAAAGAAGTGGGAAAATTTCATAGACTAAAGCTTTTTTAGCACGGGGGAAACTTTTTTCTTGGGGGCGGCGCGGCGCAATCCGTTGACGACCACCTTCTCCGAGCCGTCAAGCCCCGAGGTCACGACTTGCAGCTTGCCGACGAGCTCGCCGACAGTCACCGCGCGGTATTCGACGACGTTGTCCGAGTTTACGATGTAGACGAATCTGCCCACAAGGTCGGTGCCGATTGCCGCCTCGGGCACGAGCAGGCACTTGGACGGCGCGCCGTTGCGCAGCTCGATTGTCGCAAACATACCCGGAAACAGCGCGCCCGACGAATTGTCGATTTCCGCGCGAAGCTCGAGGCTCGAGGCGTTGAGCGTGTTGTCAACATAGGTGAGTTGCCCGAAGTGCGACGGCGAGGTTTCGTCGAGCAGCTTCAGGCGCACGGGCGGGCCCGAGCGTTTTTTGGAGTCGATTGATTCGAAGAGCTTTTTCTTGTTGTACTTGATGATGTCGCGCTCGCTGATTTCGAAGTACGCGTAGACCGTATCGCGAGAGACAACGTTCGCCATTACGGTCGAAGTCGCGTTGATGAGATTGCCTTCGTCCACGAGTCTGCGGCTGACGAATCCGGAAATCGGGGCGACAATCTGCGTGAATTCGAGGTCGAGCTCCGCCTCCTTGAGCTTCGCGTTGTCCGAGAGCAGGACGGCTTGGGCGGATTGCAGCTCGCTTTTGCGGGTTTCGTAGACTTCCTTGGAAATCGCGTTTTGGGCGAAGAGCTCCTCCGCGCGCTTTAGGTTGCTACGGGCAAGCTCGATGCGCGCGTTCGTCTGCATAACAGCCGCCTTGCAGGCTTCGGTGACGGCTTGGAAGGGGCGGGGGTCGATTTTAAAGAGCAGACTCCCCTGTTCGACATAGTCGCCGTCGGTGAAGAGGATTTTTTCGAGGTATCCCGAAACGCGCGAGCGAATTTGTACGGATTTGACGCCCTCGATTCTCGCGGTGAAAGAGTCCCACGTTTCAATGTCCTTTTTGACTGGGTAGGCGACCTCGACGACATCGGATAGTTTTTGTTTGGGCTGCTCCTTTTTGGGGGCGCAGGCGGGCAGCGCGAAGAGCGCGGCTACGGCAAACAGGCATATTTGTTTTGATACAATAGTCATAGTGGAAATGCGGATTGAGTCCCCGCGCGAAGAGCGGCGCGGGAAAAGTGTTGCGGGCGTCGAAAAAAAACGAAAGATAAAAAACCTCCCCAATCGGATTTTCGCCGCCGAAAAATACAAAATGGAGTCGGACGGGCAAAAAAACAACAAAAAAGTTGCAGAAAAAAAATAAAAATAAAGATTGACGCAAGTCGGGCGATGTGGCGTAATGAACGAATCTTTTACGGGGATGTAGCTCAGTTGGAAGAGCACCACAATGGCATTGTGGGGGTCGTCGGTTCGAACCCGATCATCTCCATTTTTTTGGAATTTAAAAACATTCCCTGGTGGTGTAATGGTAGCACAGATGATTTTGGTTCATCTAGTCGGGGTTCGAATCCCTGCCGGGGAACGTTCGACAACAAAAGGCTTTCCGCTCGGAAAGCCTTTTGTTGTTTCGGTGTAAAACTTAAGGGTCAACCCCAAATGTTGTGGAATAGCGATTTTTTTGTAATTTGTTTTTCATAGTTTCACTCCGCATTCTACGAGTACTCTCAATCTGGAATTTTCAAAGTTTCTATAACCATAGGCTCG
>DJPO01000027.1:0-6347 GCA_002437405.1 Opitutia bacterium UBA6410
AAAATCAGCGCGCAAAATTGCGGGGCAATTTTGCTCACTATTTACACTTCGGCGCGCGGGTGGGCTTGGCGGTATGCTTTCGATATGTTCTTCAGGCTCAGATGGGTGTATATCTGTGTCGTCGATAAACTTGCGTGCCCCATCATCTCCTGCACCGCCCTCAAGTCCGCGTCCGCGTTTATCAAATGCGTCGCAAATCCGTGTCTTAGCTTGTGCGGCGTTATCGACATCGGTAGCCCCGCCATTTGCAGATACACTTTCAGCTCTTTTTGAATCAGCCGCGGATATATCGGCTTGCCTTTCGCCGTTCTTAAAATCTCGGCGTCCATTTCGTTCGGCGAATTCCCTTCGCGCCGCCATCTTTCGAGCAACTCGCCTGCCCTTTTCCCGTAGGGGCAAAGACGCGTCTTTCCGCCTTTGCCCAATATCGTCGCAACGTTCCTTTTGGCGTCTATATTTTTCCATTTCATTGTGCATAGCTCGCTGATTCGCAAGCCTGCGCCGTACAGGAGCTCCAGCGCAAGGCTGTCGCGCAATGCCCTGAATTCGTCGATTTTTCCAGCCTTTGCGAGCATTTCGGGCATCTCCAAAAGGCTGACTGTCTGCTTTTCGTTCAGACACACGGGCAAATCGCGCCTCAGCTTCGGCAGCGATACGAGCTCGAACGGGTCGCGCTCGGCGGTATGCGTTTGAATCAAAAATTTGTAGAACGAACGCACCGCCGAAATTTTGTTGCGCACCGTCGGCGGCTTGAAATTCGACGCCAGCTCCGCGACGTACATTCTGGCTATGCGTTTGTCGGCGTGCAGGTAGTCGCCGTCCGAAAATTCGTTTTGCCCGAGCCACGCAATCCACTCGCGCAGGGACTGCCCGTAGTTGCGGAGGGTGTACTTCGAGTATCTGCGTTGCTCGCCTATTCTTATCAAAAACGCCTGTACGTTTTCGTCGTCCATTTTTTATGCGAAAAGCAATGCTCCCACGGCGTCGAAATATGCGCAGACCCAGTCGGAGAAAAACATATAATACAGAAGCCCGCCGAGCGCGAGCCACGGACCGTAGGGGATTGCGTCGGGCGCAAATTCTTCGCCGCCGTCTTCGTCGCCCTCGCCCTCTTTATTCCCGCTCCTCTTTTTGCCTTTGCCGCTTTTGCGCGGCTCGGATTTTTTCGAAAACAATATCTTTATCGCGCAAAGCGGCAGCATCACGATCGCCCCTATGAGCGACCCCGCGAATATCGCAAACAGCGCGCCCTGCCAGCCGCAAAACGCGCCTATCGCGCCTATCAGGATTACGTCGCCCTCGCCCATCGCCTCGCGGCGGAAGACGACCTCGCCCCCGAGTCTCACCCAGTAGAGCAAGCCCGAGCCAACTGCAATCCCGCAGACCGCCGAAGTCGCCGACGCAACCGCCGACGCGAGGAACGGCGCGCCCTCGATTTCCGCCGAGTGCAGTTGCGGAATCAAAACCGAAAGCGCAACGCCCGCCGCCGTTCCGCCCACTGTCGCAAAATCGGGAAGCGTCATCGTGTCGATGTCCACGAACGCGCAGAAAATCATAAGCGCGGCGAAGAGCATACCCGCAAACGCAACGGCGGGTTCGTGCGCCACGAACATTCGGCAGAAAACCGCGGCCGTGAGGATTTCAACGAGCGGGTAGCGGAACGAAATTCTGCGCCCGCAGCAGCGCGCCCTGCCGCGCAGGAGAAACCAGCCGAGAATCGGGATATTGTCGTACCACGCAATCGGCTTGCCGCAGGCGCAGTGCGACGGCGGCGACACTATCGACTTGCCCGCGGGAATCCTGTAAATGCAGACGTTCAGAAAGCTGCCGACACACGCGCCGAAGAGAAAGACGACGGTCGGGAAAAAATAGGGGAAGGCTTGGTTTATTTCGGCGAGCGAACTCATTGTGCGTCCCTCAATGTTTGAAGCATAAGTTCCCCGAGCAGCGGCTTGCCCGTCCAAATCGAAAGCGATTTCGCGCCCTGCCACGCGAGCATCGGCAGTCCGTCGCACGCGCGCATTCCGCGACCGCGCGCCGCCGCGACCGACGCCGTTATCCGCCCCTTTGCGTAGGGCATATCGAAAAACACGCCGTCCGTCGGGAACATCGAAAAGTCTATGCACGCTCCGTCGCCCTCTTTTAATCCGAGCGACGTTGCGTTGACGATGACGGGCGCGTCGGGGGAGTCGAAAACTTCGCCGAGCCTGTGGGTCGAGCACTCGTAGCCTGCGCCGCGCAAATCGTCGGCGAGTTTTTCGAGCCTTTCGGCTGAGCGGTTTACCAAAGCAAGAGACGCGCAGCCGTGCGCCGACAGCGCGAAAGCCGCCGCCCGCGCCGCGCCGCCCGCGCCGATTATCACGACGTTCGCGCCCGCGACTTTCCGCCCGAGCGATGTTTCGATTGCCGTAATCAGCCCGAATCCGTCGGTATTAAAACCCTTCCAGCCGCTCGGAGTTTTCAGCAGCGTATTGCACGCACCCGTTTTGGCGGCGGGCGGGTCGAAGTCGCGTATGATTTTCATCACGACTTCCTTGTGGGGGATAGTCAGATTGATTCCGCAAAAGTTTTTTTCGTAGAGGGCGTCGAGCGCGTCGGCGAGATTTTCGGGGTCGACTTCAAACGCAAAATATTTCGAGCCGCGATAGCCGCCGTCGGTTTTTGCGATTTCCGCCAAAGCCGCGTTTTGCATAACGGGGCTTAGGGAATGGGCGATGGGCTTGCCGAATACCGCGAAATACGGCGGTTCGGAATTTGCGCCGCGCGCGCGGAATTCGCCGCTTTGCAAGTCGCCGACCGAAAGAATCATTGCTCGCGCTCCCCCAATAGAAATGTTCCGACCCTTATCATTGTCGAGCCCGCCTCCACGGCGCACTCCAAGTCGCCGCTCATTCCCATCGAAAGTTCGGGGAGCGGGCGGGAGAAATCCTTTTGGAGTTTGTCGCGCAAATCGCGCAGGTTCGCAAAGCACTTCGCCGCAGCCGCCAGCGTGGAGTCTATCGGCGCGATTGTCATCAGCCCCTCGACTCGCACGTTTTGCAGCCCGAACGCGTATTCGGCAAGCTCGGGCGCGAGCTCCAAATCCGCGCCGAATTTCGCGGGGTCGTTGCCCGCGTTGACCTGTAGCAGAACGCGCATGGTCTTGCCGAGTTCGCGCGCGTGGGTGTCGATTTTATCGAGCAGCTTTTTGCTGTCCGCGCTCTGGATTCTGTCGAAAATTTTTACGGCGTGCCCCGCCTTATTCGACTGCAAGTGCCCTATCAGCTCCCACGATATTCCGAAATCCGCCTTGGCGATTTTGTCCGCCGCCTCCTGAACGCGGTTTTCGCCGACCGCCGCGAAACCGTATTTATGCGCGTATCGGACGGCGTCGAGCGGGTGGAATTTTGTCACGGGCAGGATTTTTATTTCCGCCGCGTCGCGCCCGCACGCTTGCGCCGCCTTGGCGACGCGCTCTTTCAGCCGCGCGCAGTTGTCGGCAAACTGTTCGTAGGAAATCATTTTTGAGCCTTGTTTGCCGCGCTCGCCGCGATGAGCCTCTTGCCGAATTTCCAAAGCGCGCCAGTGGGATTTGACGCCTCGGAAAGGACTTGGTCGAACGCGTTTACGAATCTGTCGATTTCCGCTTCGGTCGTGGTGAACGGCGGGAGGATTTTCACGGCGTGGACTTCGTGGCTGGTGACCTGCGTGATAATCCTGTGTTTATCCATAAGAGCCGTCACGACCATCTGGGTGAAGAGCGATTTATCCGCCGCGTTCAGAGCCTTCCACGTCGCCTTTTGCAGCAGTCCCTTGGGTTCTTGGAACTCGATTGCAATCATCATTCCCAGCCCGCGGACTTCCTTGATATAGGAGTGCTTTGCCTTGAGGGCGTCGAGCCGCTCGAGCAGGATTTTTCCCATCTTCGCGCAATTTTCGACCATTCCCTCCTTTTCGATTACGTCGATTGACGCCAATCCGCAGACCATCGCGAGATTGTTTCTGCCGAATGTAGTCGAGTGGATTACGCAGCGGTCGAGCGACGAAAAGGTGCTCTGGTGGATTTCGCGGGTGGTGATAAACGCCGCGCACGGAACGTATCCGCCGCTGAGGGCTTTCGCGACGGTTATGATGTCGGGGTCGAGCCCCCAGTGCTGGAATGCAAACCACTTGCCCGTGCGACCCAAGCCCGTCTGGACTTCGTCCATAATAAAGAGTGCGCCGTATTTGTGGCAGAGTTCCTGCGCTTTCGGGAAGAAGTCGGGCGATGGAATGTAGACGCCGTGCCCCTCGACGGGTTCGGCGATGAATGCGGCAACGTCGCCCTGCTTGAGCCTGTTCTCCAAGTCTTCGAGGTCGTTGAACTTAATGCATTCCGCCCCAGGGAGGAAAGGCCCGTAGCCCGCCTGAAAATGCGGCGTTACCGTCAGCGAGAGCGTCCCGTAGGTCAGCCCGTGATACCCGCCGTCCATCGAAAGTATGCGCGTCTTTTTAGTGTGCGCCCGCGCGAATTTTATCGCCCCCTCGTTCGCCTCCGTGCCCGAATTGCAGAAGAAGCACGCAGTCAGCCTGTTGTTCAGAAGTTTGACGAGCCGCTCGGCGAGCAATCCGCTAAGCAGCGCGCAATCCAGCTGCACCATATTGGGCAAATCCATATCCACGGCGTCCTTGATTGCCTTGGCTATCACGGGGTGGTTGCGCCCCATTCCGAAAACGCCGTATCCTGTGATGAAGTCCAGATAGTCGTTGCCGTCGGCGTCGTAGAGGTACGCGCCTTTCGCGCGGGCGTAGCACTTGTCGAAGCCGATTGTCTTGAGCACGGTCGAAAGCGTGCGGTTTACGTATTTGTCGTGAAGTTGGTAGTTCTCGCCGCGGCGGGATTCGATTAGCTCTTTGATGTCAAAATCTTTCATTGCCATATAAAAATTTCATCTCTAAATTTACGCGCAAAAAAAAATACTTCAACCCAAAATCGGAAAATAATTGAACTCCCCAACCCGCTATATTGTGGACTTCGACCCCTTCGCGGTCAGATTCCCCGAATCGTTTTTTCTCGACGGCATACGCTGGTACGGACTCGCGTACCTCGCGGGATTCGTCATCGCGTATATGCTGCTGAACCTCTACTCGTCGCGCGGACGCAGCCCGCTGACGAAGGACGACAACGCCTCATACATAACCTACCTGCTCTTCGGCGTGATTGTCGGCGGCAGGCTCGGGTATATGTTGATGTACGACTTCGCCAACTTCTGCGCCAATCCGCTGACGCTCTTTTATATATGGAAAGGCGGAATGGCAAGCCACGGCGGATTCGTCGGGGTTGTGCTCGCCACGGTGTTTTTCGCAAGAAGCCGAAAGGTGTCGTTTTGGACGCTATCGGATATGATTGTAACGGTTTGCACCCCAGGGATTTTCCTCGGGCGAATCGCGAATTTCGTAAACGGCGAACTTTGGGGTAAAATCTCCGAAGTTCCATGGGCGATGATTTTCCCGCGCTCCTCGCCGCTTGGAACGCCGCTTTCGGAAATCGCGCCGCGCCACCCGTCGCAGCTGTACGAAGCCTTTGCCGAGGGACTTTTTCTGTTTCTGTTCCTGCAATACAGATTCTGGCGCGGGAATCTGCCGAAAGGGCGGGTGTCGGGCGAATTTCTGGTTTTGTACGCGATTGTCAGGATAGTCTGCGAAATTTTCCGCGAGCCCGATTTCGGGGTAGCCCCGATATTGGGGCTAAGCCGCGGAACTTTTTATTCGGCGATATGCCTCTTGGCTGGGATAGGGATTATAATCTTTTCGGAGCGCAAAAATAAATAGCACACAAACGCGTTTTGGGCTGTCTAAACTTGCGGTAAGACGCGCGTCGCACGGCAACGTGCGCGGCGGCTTTATTATCGCAAGATATTCAAAAAAAAATCCTTCCGACGCCAAAATTTTCTTGACGAGGTAAGGGAAAGGGGCAAAATGCGTGTTTTTAATTATTCAAATAGAGGGCTAATTATGCCGGAAACCGAAACAGTCAGAGTCTTAACAGTCCAGAACAAGATGGGTATCCACGCCCGTCCCGCAGCTATGATTGTGCGAATTTCCAACAAATATCCGTCGACCGAAATTTGGGTCGAAAAGGACGGAGAGGAAGTAAACGGCAAGAGCATTATGAGCCTGATGATGTTGGCGGCGGGGAAAGGGTCGGCGTTAAAATTCATAGCGCAGGGCGGCGACGCCGAAAAAATGCTCGACGAAATAGAATCCCTATTCAACCGCAAATTCGACGAAGAATAAGGACGCGTGAAACTACCGGGCGCAAGGTGCGCCAGCCATTGAAGGGGGCAAAGCCCCCTTACGGCGATTTGCTCCGCAAATTGCGCCTATCC
>DJPO01000027.1:6414-10566 GCA_002437405.1 Opitutia bacterium UBA6410
CGGCAGTTTGACGCGTCCTTGATTATTACAGCAAAATTGCGGAGCAATTTTGCGCGCTGACTATAAAAAAAAGGAGGCGACAGCGAAACTCCCTCCCCGAGGCGACAAGCCCTTTCGAGGGGTTTTCTCCTTTCGAGCTCCCCTGACTGGACTGGGAAATTTCCCTATGTCGGGAAAATCAAAAAGCCCCGCCTTTTCTTGCGGGGCTTTTGCTTTTTATATTTCGGATTCTTCGGTTTCTTCTGTCGTCTCGGGGTCTTCCGTTTCTTCGGTTTGCGGCGGGTAAGGCTGCTTGAACGTAATGTCTACTTGCGCGTCAGCCGAATATCTCGCAACCGCCCCTTCGGGCGGGTCTATGAATATCGGGTCTATCACAAGGCTTATGTTTAGCGTTTTGCCGACCATTTGAAGCGGCACTTGTTTTATTGTCGCCGAGTTTGTCGTCGGCTGTGTTGTCAGCTGCACAATGCTCCCGATTTCCGCGAATACGGGGAACATAAATTTGCGCTCCGCATAGTCCTGAACTTCGCCGCTCTCGGGTAGCATAATCGGGCGGCTGATGAAAAACGTGTTCGTTCCGCCCGTATTGTCTTCGAGTGCCGCCAGTACGTCGCGCCCGTCCGTCCTGCCGCGCATAAGCGGCTCCTGCGCGGCAAAGCACGCGGCGGATAGCGGGAAGTCGGCATAGCTTTCGTCGAGCGTCGTTGCGTCCTCTTCGTCCTGCGACTCGAGCTTCAAATATGTGTGCGCGTTGAACAACAGCGAAACTTCGTCGATATTCCAAAAAACGTAGACCGCCTCCGCGAGCGAAAACGGGCCAATCGCGCATTCGTTCGAATTTATTTCGCGCTCCTCCAACACGAACGGGAACGGCGAGCCGTAGACAAAATCCTCCATTTATTCAACCTCCTGCGGCTCGGTGAGCAGCGCGTGCGCCTTTGCCAGATACCCGTTTTTCGTCAGATAAACTTCGCGCATTTGCGCGGTTTGGCTTGCGGACAAATCCTGCGCGTTTAGCTCGATTGTCCCGCCGTCCGTTTCCGACACGACGAATTTTGCGTACGACGCGTCGCCCTGTCCGCCGTCGCTCTCCGAATTTATCCCCGAAAAATATATCCTGTTCGACGCCGAAACCGCGCCGCTTTTTTGCGTGTACGACGCGGGCGTATTTCTCGGGCGTCCGATTCTGAAGAGCTCGGCGATTTTGTCGGGGTACAGGTGCGTCGGCGGCCCGAACTTCACGAGCAGCGTGTCGTCCGCCAGATTTTCCGAAACCGACGAAACGGGAGAATCCATTTCCGCCCAGTCGGAATGTCCGCCGCCTATGCGTATTTTCGCGCCGCAAAAATCGGCGGCGTCCGCTCCGAAAATTTCGGCGAAGCCCTCGTATTGGATTTCGCGCGAAGAGTCGTAGACCGCCTTCGCAAGCCCCGTCGGAATCGGTTCGGCAGCCTGCGACGCCGAGCTTGTCGTATACGTTCCACTCACTGCGTTTGTCGTGACGAACCGCACCCCGATTTTCTTCCGAACCACCGACGAATTTTCGTCCGTATATTGGACAACCGCGTCGACGCGCTCGACGGACGTTCTGAAATTCATCGACGGGTGTATAGTCCCCGACACCAAAAAGCGCGGCAGATTCTGCGAATTTTCCTCGCGCGAATACGATAGTACCTGCAAATCCGACGCGTCCGAAAGCGCGGGGATACGCCTGCGCCACCACGCGGGAACGTCGGCTTGGATACTCTGGCAGACAATCTCGTAGATTTGCGTCGAGCCCTTTAACCCCGCGAGGTCTATGCTCATAACGACCGCATTTTTGCCGCCCGCGGGTCGGTCTTGCGGATATGTGTCGTCGTGGACTGTCAGCCATGACTGCGCGCCGTCGGAATGTTCGCTCTCGTATTTTATCGAGACGGACGAAACCGCGAGGTCTGGGCGCGACCCCACTTTCAGCCGCTTTATTTTTCCCGACCCGAGTTCTATTGTCTTCGCTTGCAGCGCGGATTTCGGGAGAACCGAAAGGGTCGGCAGCCCGTCGGCGGAATAGTCGAAAAACGCGCCCGCGTCGGGCAGCCACTTCAAAACGCGCACGGCGGCCTCGGCGCAGGTGAGGTCGCGGGCTTCGTCGAGCGGGAGCTCGCAGTCGGCGGCGATTTCCCCGACGGCGAATTCCGCGCCCTTTGAAATTGCGTACGAAAATATGTCGGCGAGCTGCTGCGCCGCGCCGATTTTCAGCGAAGCCGAGTCCTGACCGAGCACGACTTTACTGCGCGAAATATCCACAAGCACGGGCGTGCCGTCGGAGGACATGCCGTTTGTTGCAGTCTTCCAAAACTGCTGGTAGACTATGCTTTCGAGGTCGAACCACGCGTTTTTCGCAACGAGCAGCGCGCGGTCGTCGCCGCCGCCGTAATCGAAGTCGAGCCGCGCGATTGTTCCCCTGAATTTTCGGACTCCGTTTTTGAAGATTTCGACGGTGTCGCCCGTTTTCAGAAATTCCGCTTTTTTGGGGTCGGCGAAAATGGCGCGGAATTCGTCGGCGGCGGATTTTTTCCTCAAAATGCGCGCGGCGGCAAGCCCGAGCTCGTCGGCGGTGTAGTCGGTGTTGTTGTGGCGGACGGCGAAGTTCATTACATTCCCGATTTCAGAGTTTCGAGTTGCGACTGTATTTCCGCCAGCTGCGTGCGCAGTTCGTCCGCGCTTTTCTGAACGTCCCGAAGCTGGTTGCGGATTTCCGAAACGGCTTCGTCCACGATTTTTTCGATGTCGTCGTTATTCATATAATGCCTTTTTTGCCTTGAATTCGTATTTTGTGTTCGTGATGTTCCCGTTGATTGCGGTTTTGATTTCGGAGATTGCGGTGTCGGCGAAGACCACGCGCGCGCAGTTTTCGGGGATTTCGAAAACGAGATTCGCGGGGGCGAGCTTTTCGATTTCCGCCGCGTGGGTGAGCGCGAATTTGCCCGCGTCGGCGCGGTTTTTATGTGCGCGCTCGAGCTCGAAGTTCGCCGTCGCGCTGGAGTTGCCCCTGTCGAAGACGAGCGCGTTGTCCGCACCTATCGCGGATTCTGTTTTAGCGACCCTGCGCGTGCGCACCGAAAAATTTTTCGGTTCTTCGCCGTCTTCGTTGAGGATTTTTTGCGAGAATATTATTTTCATTGCAGGACGGATTGGACGTTGAAGCGCACCGTGATTTTGTCGGATTGCGAAGACGTTTTGCCCTCGCTCCACGGCGTGTTTTCACAAAGGGAAATTCTCCCGTAGCCGCATTCGAGCGGCGCGTTGCGCCCGTGCAGCGCGCGGGAAACGATTTCGCACACAGTCAGCAGCGACGGCGCGTTTTCGGCGGTATATTTTGCGCGTTCCGCCTCGACCCTGAGTTCGACGTTGGCGAAAGTCGGGCCCGCGGCGTATTTCGACGCCGCCGTCGGCAGCGGGCGCAACACGCGTATGCAAACGCCCTCGGCGTCAGCCGCACTTTCGGTGTCGGGGAAATCCGACTGTTTTACGAGTGTCGCAAACTTCAAATCGCCGAGCGACTTGAGTATGTCGAAAACCGCGTTTTGCAAACGTTCGAGCGTTCCCATAATCAGAGTCCCTCCGTAGTTTTGCGCGTTGCGATTCGCGCGGACACGCCGAAGTACGCGCCTTTTTTGACGTTGGCGGTGCGGATTCCGAAGCGCGGGGCGGACACGGGCAATTCGCCGCGGGCGACTCTGGCGAGCATTTCGCGGGCGACGTCGGCAAGTTTGCGCTGGTGGTCAGTAAGCTCCATTGGCGGCACGCGCGTTTGCAGGGATTCGGCCGCGAGGCGCAGGGCGCATTCCTTGAGTTCGGGCGGAATACGGGCGTGGTCGGGGTCGATGGAGTTGACTCCGGAGGCCGCGATTTCGGCGCGGATTCTGACTGTGGTGGAGTCGAGAATCTCGGAGGCGGGGTCGCGCCCTGGGGTTTTGAAGGACTGGGCTTTGAGCACGTCTAATTGGGGTTTATTGAGGACGCACTCAAGGTCCGAAGTTTTAAGAACAATCCAATCCATGGCTGAGAGGGGAGAACCAGTACGGTAGGTTAATTGGGCGCGTGAAATCACCGTTGATACAGCGTTTCGGTCTTGTGCCGCAATGGATACGTACGTAAAGTACGCACGCC
>DJPO01000089.1 GCA_002437405.1 Opitutia bacterium UBA6410
AAAAACAATGAAAGTCGTATTAGCATATTCGGGAGGTCTCGATACCTCCGTAATCGTAAAGTGGATTAAAGATCGCTTCAATGCCGAAGTGATTACTTTCGCCGCAAACGTCGGGCAGGAAGAAGAACTCAACGGCCTCGCCGAAAAAGCGAAGGCTACCGGTGCTTCCGCCCACTATACCGTCGATTTGCAGGACGAATTCGTCGCCGATTTCATCTTCCCGATGATCCGCGCAAATGCAATCTACGAAGGCCAGTACTACCTCGGCACGTCGATTGCCCGCCCGCTCATCGCAAAGGCGCAAATCGAAATCGCCCGCAAGGAAGGCGCAACGCACGTCGCGCACGGCGCAACTGGCAAGGGCAACGACCAGTGCCGCTTCGAAATCTCCTACGCGGCTCTCGCGCCCGACATTCAGGTCATCTCCCCGTGGAGAATCGACGAATTCCGCAAGACTTTCCCCGGCAGAACCGAGATGATCAACTATTGCAAGGAGCACAACATCAACGTACAGGCGTCCGCAAAGAAGCCCTACTCGATGGATAGAAATATGCTCCACATCTCCTACGAAGCGGGTATCCTCGAAGACCCGTGGTTCGACCCGACCGTCCCCGAAAACAAGGATATGTTCAAGACGACCGTATCCCCCGAGGACGCCCCCGACAAGCCGACGTATCTCGAACTCACATTTGAAAAGGGCGACTGCGTGGCAATCGACGGCAAAAAGATGAAGCCCTCCGACATTCTCCGCTACCTCAACAAAGTCGGCGGCGAAAACGGTATCGGCAGAGTCGACATCGTCGAAAACCGCTTTGTCGGCATGAAGAGCCGCGGCGTGTACGAAACCCCTGGCGGCACGATTCTCGAATTCGCCCACCGCAATATGGAAACCATCACGATGGACAGGGAATTGATGCACCTGCGCGACACCCTTATCCCCAAATACGCCGAACTCATCTACAACGGCTTCTGGTATGCTCCCGAACGCGAAGCTTTGCAGGCGTTCGTCGACAAGAGTCAGGAAAAGGTCAGCGGCGTTGTAAGAGTAAAGCTCTACAAGGGCAACATCATCTGCGTCGGCAGAAAGAGCCCCTACAGCCTCTACGACGAAAACATCGCCTCGATGGAAGGCGTCAAGAGCGACTACAATCAGGACGACGCCACGGGCTTCATCAGATTGCAGTCTCTGCGCCTGAAGGAACGCGCCCGCAAGCAAGGTGTTCCCGCCGAAGCGTTGGCGACGAAATCGAATCTCGTCAGAGAATAACGTATGAGAATTTGCTGCATAGGCGCAGGCTACGTCGGCGGGCCGACGATGACGATGATTGCGCGCAAGTGCCCCGACGTCCGCGTGGACGTCGTGGACATAAACGCGGAAAGAATCGCGGCGTGGAATTCCGACAAGCTGCCGGTTTTCGAGCCGCAGCTCGACGAAACCGTGCGCCTTACCCGCGGCAAAAATCTCTTCTTTTCGACAGATGTAGGCGGCGCAATCGACGCCGCCGACATCGTTTTCATCTCGGTAAACACCCCGACAAAAACCTACGGATACGGCGCGGGCAGCGCGTCGGATTTGCGTTTTGTCGAAAGCTGCGCGCGCAAAATCGCGGAGGTCTCCAAGAGCGGCAAAATCGTCGTCGAAAAATCGACCCTCCCAGTCCGCACGGCGGACGTAATCAAGCAGATTTTGTCGTCCACGGGAATGAAATTTCAGGTGCTCTCCAATCCCGAATTTCTCGCCGAGGGCACTGCAATGCGCGACTTGGAATCCCCCGACCGCGTCCTAATCGGCGGCGAGGAGGAGACCGAAGAGGGGCGCAATGCAATCGAAACTCTCGCTTCCATCTACGCGCGCTGGGTTCCCCGCGAAAAAATCCTCAAGACAAATTTGTGGTCGAGTGAACTTAGCAAGCTCACCGCAAACGCCTTTTTGGCGCAGCGCATAAGCTCGATAAACTCCATTAGCGCGCTATGTGAGGCAACGGGCGCGGACGTCGAACAGGTCGCCCGTGCAGTCGGCTCGGACTCCCGAATCGGCGCGAAGTTCCTGAACAGTTCGATAGGCTACGGCGGCTCGTGTTTCCAAAAGGACTTGCTCAATCTCGTCTACCTTTGCGAGCACTTCAATTTGCCCGAAGTCGCGAAATACTGGCGCGGAGTCATCGAAATCAACGCCTACCAAAAACGCCGCTTCGCCGAGAACGTAATCGATTCGCTCTACCGCAATATCTGCGGCAAGAGGCTCGCGATTTTCGGCTTCGCTTTCAAAGAGGACACCAACGACACGCGCGAATCCCCCGCAATCGACATCTGCAAACTTTTCCTAAACGAGCGCGCAAATCTGGCGATATACGACCCGAAGGTATCCCACAAACAAATTCTCGCGGACTTGGGCGTCGAAGAGGGCGACCCGCGCATCGAATTTTGCGCAACTCCCTACGCCGCCGCCGAAAAAGCCCACGCCATTGTTTTGTTGACACATTGGAAAGAATTTAAAGAATTGGATTATAGGAAAATCAAGAACGCAATGATTACCCCCGCTTGGATATTCGACGGCAGAAACTGCCTCGACCACCGACTTCTTCGCGAGCTCGGCTTCCTTTTGCGCGGCATAGGAAAGGGGAATTTGGCGTAGTCCTGCACGGAAAAATCCGAAAAATTGCGCGATTCCCCGAAAACAGAATCGCGCTTTTTTATGCAAAAATTTTAAAGAATCAAAAGCAATGCAACCCAAATACAGATACATAAGGCGTCCGAGCATATCGCTGCCCGACCGCCAGTGGCCGAACAAAGAAATTACGCGCGCGCCCGTGTGGTGCAGCGTCGATTTGCGCGACGGCAATCAGGCTCTCGCCGTCCCGATGGGAGTCGACGAAAAGCTCCGCCTGTATAGGGAACTTCTGAAAGTCGGCTTCAAGGAAATCGAAGTCGGTTTCCCCGCCGCAAGCGACACCGAATTTACGTTCCTGCGCAAGCTCGTTGACGAAAACCTCGTCCCCGACGGCGTCTCGCTGCAAGTGCTCACCCAGAGCCGCGAACACCTAATCCGCAAGACTTTCGACGCCCTCAAAGGCTCGAAAAGCGCAATCGTGCACCTGTACAACAGCACGTCCGCGCTCCAGCGCAAAGTAACCTTCAAGATGTTGCGCCCCGAGATTGTCGAAATCGCGCGCAACGGTGCAAAACTGGTTCGCTCGATGGCGGACGAGCTCGAGGCGCAGGGCACGCGCGTTCGCATGGAATACTCCCCCGAAAGCTTTAGCGACACCGAGCTGGATTTCGCGCTCGAAATCTGCGAAGCCGTCAAGGAAATCTGGAAGCCCACGCCCGAAAACAAGATTATCATAAATCTGCCCGAAACCGTCCAGTACAGTTCCCCGAACGTCTATGCCGACCAAATCGAGTGGATTAGCCGCAACATTTCCCAGCGCGACTGCGTCGAAATCAGCCTGCACACCCACAACGACAGGGGTACGGGCGTCGCGGCTACGGAGCTGGGCATTTTGGCGGGTGCGGACAGAGTCGAGGGCACGCTCTTCGGCAACGGCGAACGCACTGGCAATCTCGACATTGTAACCGTCGCGCTGAATATGTATGCGGAGGGAATCGACCCGAAGCTCGAGCTTCAGAATCTGCCCGAAATCCGCCGCGTGTACGAGGAATGCACGGGAATGAAAGTTCCGCCGCGCCACCCGTATGCGGGCGACTTGGTTTTCACGGCGTTCAGCGGCTCGCACCAAGACGCCATAAAAAAGGGTATGGAGCTGATGCGTGCGGGCGACGACAAGTGGGAAGTCCCCTATCTGTTAATCGACCCGCGCGACATCGGGTGCTCGTACGAGGCGATTATCCGCATAAATTCGCAGAGCGGCAAGGGCGGAGTCTGCTACATTTTGGGGCAGGATTTCGGTTTCGACATTCCCAAGCCGATGATGCAGCAGGTCGGCGACTTCGTTAACGCGGAGGCCGACAAAATGGGCAAGGAGCTCAAGCCCGCCGAAATATACTCTATTTTCTCGAAAGAATTTGTGGGGCGCGAAGCTCCGCTGAAGCTCGAGTCCTACAAAATGGAGTATATGGACGGAGACATCGACGAGCCGAAATCGGTAAAGATAACGGCGAAGCTGTTGGTTTGCGGCGAGCAGAAGACGGTTTGGGCGACTGGCAACGGGCCGATAAATGCGTTGGTGAATGCGTTGGACAGAAACGGAATGAAGAACTTCAAGGTTGTGGACTATCGTTCGCATGCGATAGGGAAAGGTTCGGCGACGAACTCGGCGGCGTATGTGTGTGTGGAAAGGGCTGAGGACAAGAAGATGGTCTGGGGGGTTGGGCTAGACGCCAACATAGAATCCGCTGGATTAAAAGGCTTAATTTGCGCCATCAACCGCCTTTGACGAACGCTTTTGGGCTAAAAATTAGCCGCTAAAAAAGCGGGGAAACTCTTACGTATGTCTAATACGCTGCGAGCTTCCCCGCTTTTTTGCGTCTAATTTTTAGCTCCAAAATGGACTCGCTCGCTTGGTTGCGCTTATGCGCAATCCGTGCTGCTCTTGTCCTTTCGGGGCACAAAAGAAGTCATATTGGGGGATAGGCGACATTGGCAAAGCCAATCGCCGAAAGGGGCAACGCCTGATGTGTGCCCCAAAAAT
>DJPO01000115.1 GCA_002437405.1 Opitutia bacterium UBA6410
CGCCGCCTTCGCGGCATTTCTCCCGTCCTTTCGAGGGGCTGCTCGCCCCTCGAGCTCCCTCGCATGGGCGAGCATTTTTATTCGCAGGAAGTGTAATGGCGTTTCCTGCTTTTTTTTGTGGATTTTGTTTAATCGCCAAAATGGGAAGTCCCAAAACGTCGCGGGGTATGCGCAATTGGGCTACGCCAATCTGCCGAAAGGGGGAGAACAAACCGTCGCGGGGGATAGGCGCAATTGGGCTTCGCCCAATCGCCGAAAGGGGGGCTATGCCCCCCTTTCAATAAAATGCTTGAAGTTTTTTGGAAAGTTGTTTGAATTTTTTTTATGAACTCCATTAAACGTCTACTTTGTTTTGTATCGGCTATTTTGTTTGGGGCTGCGGCTCTGATGGCAAAAGACGACCCAGTTATAATTCAGCACAATAAGTTGGAGGCGAAGCGGCTGCCTCCGTCCTCCATTGCCAATTCGACAGGGCAGTGGACGCGAATCGAGATACCGTTGTTGGCGAAGGAGAATCCGGACGACAAGGCGAACAACCAGAAGTGGATTCGCAACGTCGATGTGGAGCTTACTTTGATGTACAAGGATCAGAAGGCGGGGAAGAAGGCTTCGTTGGACGACCTGATTGTGCTCAAGGCTAAGGCTCGTTTGTTTGCTTTGGAAATCGGGAAGAAGACGCCTGTGGTGTTTTTCATTCCGTCGGAAGCGTACGATATTTATAGATTGGCGCAGGAGCCGTTTGCCTGGAAAATCGACTTGGCGGTCGGCGGCACGCCGATTGAGCTTACCAAGCAAAACATCAAGACGATGCTTTCGCGCAATATTTACAAGAACGGCGATCCGCAAAAGGCGTACGAGGGCTTCTTGAAGCTGGTCGAAAAGTCCGCCAAGGTCAACGAAGGCGTGCTGATGGCATTGCCCGAATGCCCGTTCAACGTGAAGGTTTTCGAATACGGAAAGTCGTATTCGATACCCAATTATTTGCCGACCAAGTAGCATATTCCCCCGCTGCTTCGCGGGATTTCGGCGGATTTCGCCGCACGCGGAGCGGATTTTTACTCGGTAAGTGTAAAAAATGCTTTACTAAACGCGCAAATCGGTATTAATTTAATTTTTATCCCCCGATAAATTTTACCCCCAACTTCCAAAGATGAGTTCTAAAAGTAAGCTTATAATAAATTGCGGAGCGACCCATGTCAGCGCATCGGTGTTCGGCGTATCCGCAGGGCGTCTTGTTTTGGAAAGTTTTCAGGTACAGGAACTGAAATACGACTACTCCAATCAGGACGAGTGGTTCGCGGAACTTGCCGCGACCTTGAAAATGATGAAAGTTTCGGGCAAGGCGACGATAATCGCGCCCTCGATGCTTTTGTTGACTAAAACGATAAAAACCCCGCACGTCGACAAGGCGCGTCAGGCGGAAGTCGTGATGTTCGAAGCCCAGAAGAGCATTCCGTACCCCATCGACCAAATGTCTCTGGACTACGAAGTGGTCTCGGACGACGGAGTCGAAACGGAAATATTCCTCGCTTCGATGAAATCGACAGTCGCGGACGAACTTTGCGCGGCACTCGCGCAGGCGAAGATCGTCCCCGAGGCAATCGAGGCGTCTCCGATACTCGACTACAACGCGTGGAAATATTGCGGGCTTGAAAGCGACGTAATCATTTTGAACGTCGGCTCGCGCTTCACGAATATGATGATTGTTCGCGACGACGGCGTGTTCGTCCGCAGCATACCCGTGGGCGGGAACTCGCTGACCCAGTCGGTCGCCGACTCGCTGGGGCGAGACTTCCAAACCGCCGAAGAGCTGAAGCTCAAATTCTTCGCCAACGCCTCCGAATTTTCCTCGAGCCACGGCGCGGAACACTTTACAAACGGCGCGAACTCGGTAATGCGCAGAATCGGCATCGAAATAAAACGCTCGATAGTCAATTACAAGCGTTCCTCGAGAGTCGAAAACCCGACGAAAATCTACCTTTGCGGGCGCGGTTCGCTTATCCCCGGCTTCGCGGAATTTTTGGCGGAAGACCAGAAGATGAGTGTCGAATACTTCGACGCACTCTCGAACGTCGCCGTCGGCCCGAAAGTCGACCAGCAGCTCGTTTCGGCGAACTCCGCGCAGTTTAGCGAAATCATCGGCGAGGCGGCGAGAATGGTCGTCCCGAATCTGCTCGGCGTCAACCTCCTGCCCAAACACATCGTCGACGAAATCGCCTTCGCAAAAACCCGTCCGCTCATGCTCTTGGGCGCGGCGGTCTTGTTCGCGGCGACAATCCCCCCGATGATGATGTTCACGAAGTCGATTCAGACGGAGGACAAGGCGGAACGCAAATTCCAGTCGATGATGCTCCCGATTTCCGACAGAGCCGAAGAATTCAAGCAAAACGGCAAAATCGCGGATTCGCTCGAGGCTAAAATCAACGGGCTGGAAGGCTTGGCTCGCTCGAAGTCCAACTGGATAAACCTCTTTATAGATATAGAAAAACGTCTGATGGAACAGAAAGACGTTTGGCTCGACAACCTGAAAGTCCACCGCGCCGTCAACAAGGAGGGCGTGCAGGAATACAAGCTCGAGCTGACCGGCAGACTGCTAATCCGCGACGTAAACCCCGAAAACCCGCAGGAATACGACACCAAAAAGGCAATCGACAGAATCACGAATTTGCTCAATTCTTTTGTCAGTTCGTCCTTCCTGAAGTCGTACGAGAATGTCAAGACCGACCCGTCGAATCCGCGCATTCTCAAGTTCGATTTCACATTGGTCGTCAATCCCGACAAGCCGATATAACCGTCAATTTGTCAGGCAATGAAATACTTTAAAAAATACCCCGTTTTTTACGTCGCACTGATAACGCTGCTCGGGCTCTTCGCCGCGGGCGTCGCGTACGACGTATATCTCTTCAACAAGGACGGAAAGTCGCTTCGTAACCTAAACCGCGCAATGCGCAACTACAACGAAGCACTCGATACCGACCCCACCCAAAAGTCGATAGACCAGTCCGCCGACAACATCAAGAAGCTGCGCAAGCACCTCGTCTTCCTCGAAAAGGATTTGACGCGCGAGAGCGAGCACATCTTCAAGCCCCTCACCGCCTCCGAAGGCTTCCAGCTGCGCGAACAGCTGCGCGGCATGGTCAACGACTGGCGCAAAGAGGCTAAAAAGCGCGACATCTACGTGCCCGCCGATATGGACTTCGGGTACAAAAAGTATGTCGCGGCAAACGCGGACTCTCCGAAGGATTCGGCATTGCCCGCACTCTGGAAGCAGGCTTGCGTTCTCGACTATATCAACCAAAAGCTCTTCAACTGCAAATCGGCGCAGTCGCCCATGGCTATTGTAAATATCCAGCGCGAAGTGCTCCCCGAAGAAGGGCTCAAGGCCGAAAAAACCCGCCTGACCCGCAGAACCCGCACCGCAAAAACAACGGGCGCGACGCGCGGCGACAACTTCAAAATCGACGAAAACATCACGGCGCGCAAGGACGGCAGCCTCAATACGCTCGCCTACCGCTTCGTGTTCGCAGGCCACACCGACGTTCTTCGCAGATTCCTCAACCAGCTCAAGGATTTCGACGCAATGCTCGTCGTCCGCAGTATCGACGTAAAGCCCGCGGATCCGTCGCTCATCAGCGCACCGCAGGAAGACGGCGCGGCGGACGAAAATGCGGACGCGGCGGCGGCTTTCGGCTCGGACGAATCCTCCGAAAATTCGGAATCGACCGAACAGGCGGCGGAAGCTCCCGTAGTGGACGAAAACAAAGTCCCCGTCGTGACGGACAACATCTCCGAATTTACGGTAGTAATCGAGTACGTCGAAGTCGTCAAGGACGCCCCGAAAAAGGCGGAACAAGCCCCCGCGGCAAAAGGGGCAAAATCCAAAAATAAATAAGGAGGGTCTTTAGATGAAATACTACGATAAGATTTTCTTCGCGGTGGCGGTAATTTTGGCGGGGGCTTCCTGCGCATTTTACTTCACCAACGCCCCCAAAACCGAACGCACGAAAGTCCGCATAGACGGGCTTGCGAAAAAGCAGGCGGCGGGAATCGCTTGGAAAAACCGCAACGTGCCCGTGCTCGAGGTCTCGACCATCGAATGGCCGGAAGTCCGCGCGCAGGACAAGGAGGGCAAGTGGTTCTTCCAAGTCTTCACACCCCCGCAAATCTGGGTGGACAAGAGCGGCAAGTTTATGACGGAATCGCCCTATTATAAGGAAGTGGCGCGTCAGGCTTTCGCCCTCAAGTACGTCGGAGTCTCCAACGAGCCGTACCCCGTCAAGTTCCAGGGGTTCTTCGGCACGAAGTCCGACCCCGTTATCCAGTTTGTCGATGTCTCGAAAAACATCTCGTTCTACGGCAAGCTCAATACGCCGATTACGACGACCGCGCCCTCGACCGGCAAAAAAATCGAGCTGGGGCTTACGGCTAAAAAATTCGACATCAAACAGGTTAAAAACAAGGACAACACGATAACCAATATCTACACGGTTGTCCTGTTCGACAAATCCCTCGGCAAGGAAATCACAATTCGATCCGACAGGGAAACCGTAATAGAAGACCGCCGCCGCATGTCGTTCTCGGCCTCCGACGGCGCAGTCTGGCACGTCAAGGCTGCGGGCGAGTCCCGCAAGTTCGGCGCGGCAACATACACGGTAAAGTCGTTGGACTTCGACAAAGGTTTTGCGGTAATCACAATGGTTCCCGACAACACCGAAATCGAACCCCAAACAATGAAAGTTTCGGCGGAGGGAGTAGCCTCCGTCAAATAATCGAAAAAAAACCTTTAAAAAGTTTCCAGAACTGTTAGCTTTTTATCAAATTACAAATTCAGCGAATATGAAAATACACAGAATCCACCGAAAAGCGGCATTTGTCGCGGCGTTGTTTGCCTCCGCCGCGGCGGCAAGCTTCAGCTATGCCAAGCCGGATCAGACCCAAGAGAAAATCCGTCTTATGGTTGCGGCCGTTCAGGCTCGCGATTCGGGCGATTTGAAGACCTCCAAGCAGCAGCTTGAAGAGCTTTTGAAAATCGCCCCGAACGACGAAGGCGTACAGCGCATGCTCGCCGACGTAAACAAGGATATCGAACGCCAGTCCAAAGGCGAACAACCCGTCCTTTCCAAGGCAAAGCCCGCAGTAGCGGAAACTGCGGCAAAGCCCGAAGCCAAGGCGGAAGAAGCCGCCGACGAAGCGAAGGCCGAAGAAACCGCGAAAGTCGAGCCCGTAGACGCCGCAATGGCGGACACGCTCCGCAAACAGCAGTTGCAGGTCATCGCGGCATTCGACTTGATTGACGAAGCCTACGACCTCATGGACGACGGCAACTGGGACGCCGCTGCGGGCAAGCTCTCGCTCGCGGGCGAAAAAATCCCCTCCGAAGGTTTCGCACCCGTTTTCGACGAAGTCCGCGGAGAACTCAACAGAGCCAAGGCAACGATGGCGAAGTCCCGCGCGAAGATCGCGATGTCGGAAAAAGACACCGCCGCCGCAAAGGGCTTTGCAGCCGAATACGCCGCTTCCGAAGAAAACAAGGACAAGGGCGCAAAATTTGTAAAGCAGGTTGACGAATACACCTCCAACCCCTACAACAACACGATTGCCGACATCGGCCCCGAATACGCAAACCGCCAGAAGAAGATCGACAACCTCCTCGAAAAGGGTCGCAGACAGTATCTTTACGGCGACTATCAGGGTGCCCGCGCGACGTTCCGCCAAATCGAAACGCTCGACGCCGACAATATCCAGTCGAAGGCATACCAACGCCTCATCTCCGAAAAGCTCGCCAACAGCGGCCGTCTGACATACCTCGCAACCCGCGAAGCAATGATGGACGAAGTCAACAAGGCGTGGCAGCGTCCGCAGGTCTACTCGGGTGCTACGGTCGATAAGGGCGGCGCGACAAGCGAATCGGCAATCGACAAGAAACTCAAGGACATCATTATCCCCGTCGTGGAATTCAACGCCCCCGGCGTAACGCTCTTCCAGGCGATTTCCACTCTCTCCGACATTTCGGTTCAATACGACAAGGCGACCGACTCCCAGAAGGGCGTCAACATCGTCCTCTTCGAAGGCGACGCAGCAGACAGCAAGCCGATTGCAATCAAATTGCGCGACAAACCGCTCGGCGTAATCCTCGATATGATTACCCGCATGGCTGGCTTCCAGTACGACGTTGAAAACGACACTGTCGTAGTCCGCAAGGCGGTAGACGGCTCGGCGGCATCTATGGATACGCTCGACTTCCCGCTCCCGACCTCCACGGTAACCCGCATGCTCGGTATCAAGGCGATGGCTGGCGAATCCGGCGACTCGTCCAACCCCTTCGGCGGTGGCGGCGGCGACTCCTCCTCCAGTGGCGACGACAAGGAAGCTGCAATCAAGTCCTTCCTCGTCAAGGCGGGTATCGAATTCGGCCCTGGCGCAAGCCTCGCATACGACGGCTCGAAACTCTGGGTCACGAACACCAGCCGCAACCTCGACAAGGTTCGCAACATTCTCTTGAGATACAGCGAAGTAAAGCAGGTTGAAATCGAAGCGAAGTTCATGGAAGTCAATCAGGGCGTCTTGAAGGAACTCGGCTTCAACTGGAACCTCGCAAGACAGAGAGCGGACGGCTCGTACGACACGATTTTCTCGACTGTCGGCAGAAACGCCACAACGGGTGTCATCAGCTCGTACAACAACCGCACTCTCGCGGGCTCGGTAACCTCCGCAAGCGCGGGCGGCACCCCGATTTCGATCTACACCCCTGGCTACTGGTACACTCCCACGAGCGGCACGCCAGTCTTCATCGAAACGTCCAACCAGACGATTCAGCCCACTGTTCCCGCACTCCCGTCCGCCATTAACATGGCAAGCGGCGCGGCACAGGCTGCCAACACAATTCTCGGCGTTATCAACGGCTACGACTTGAGCCTCATCGTCAACGCCCTCGAACAGCGTCAGGGGTCCGACCTGCTCTGCGCCCCGAAGGTCACCGTTACCGACGGTTATTCCGCGAGCATCACGGTTTCCCAGCGCATGCGCTATCCGCAAAGCTGGAACGACGTTCAGTCCAACGTAGGTTCGTCCTCGTCCTCGACTAACGGCAGCTCCTCTGGTTCTGCGGGTGTTACGATTACCCCCGGTACTCCTCAGGAATTCCAAGACGTTGACGTCGGTGTAACGATGACCGTCACTCCGACCGTTGGCGAAGACGGCAGCATTACGCTCGACCTCCAGCCCAATGTCACCGAATTCGAAGGCTTCATGGAATACGGCGGCGTAGCAGTCGCTATCTCCTCGGGCACGACGGTTACAGTTCCCTCGGGCTTCATTCAGCCGGTATTCTCCATCAGAGAAGTCAAGACTCAGGTAACAGTATTCGACGGCGCGACGGTAGTTCTCGGCGGCTTGACCCGCGAAGAAGTTCGCAGCGTCAACGACAGCGTTCCGGTTCTCGGCGACATTCCGTGGGTCGGCAGACTCTTCCGCTCGAAGGGCGAATCCCGCCAGAAGAGAAACCTGATCATCTTCGTGACCGCCAACAGAATCTCCCCCGGAGGCAGCATCGGCCGCGAACAGTTCCAGGATATGCGTCCTGGCAGCGTCTACCAGAACCCGATCGTCGTCTCCCCTGGAGGTGCAGTACATCGCGTTCTCGAAGACGGCAGCTCGAAGTAATCCGTTCGAACTCAAACAAAAAGCTCCGACCCAAGTCGGAGCTTTTTTGTGTCTCTTTTTTATGCGGTTCTATTGTGTTGGCGTAAGTAGTTTGCGCCTTTGTTTGTGAGACCCGCTTTTTTGTTTTTCGCTTTTATATGCGTAGCGTAGTCGGTTAAATATTATAAAAAAATGCGCGCCGATTGGCGGGTTTCTTTCGATGAAAAATCTTGACTAATCGCGTCAAAAAACCAAAATATCTTTCATTATGTTAGCGCGTCAAAGACAAAGGCAAATCTTGAATATGCTCGAAAATTCCCCGAGCTTGAGAACAATAGAACTCGCAAAATATTTCGATGTAACCGACGAAACCATTCGCCGCGACCTCGAAATGCTCGACGCCGAAAACAAACTTATCCGCACCCACGGCGGCGCGTTGCGAATCGAAAAACGCGCCTCGGAGCTCCCCCTCCAAAAACGCCTCAACGAAAACCGCGCCGCAAAACAGGAAATCGCCAAAAAGGCGACGACCCTGCTTTCGGAGGGCGACACGATTTTCCTCGACGCAAGCTCGACGGTTCTGACTTTTGCCGAAAATCTCCCCGACATAAAGCTAACCGTAATAACAAACGCCCACGACTGCGTAATTCCGCTTATGGGCAAGGACAACATCGACGTCATCACAACTGGCGGGAAGCTCGACAGGGTGAGCCACAGCTACTGCGGAATTTCCGCGCTTTCGCTGATGAAAAGGTTTTCGATAGACAAGGCGTTTTTCTCGTGCAACGGCTTGGATCTCGAGCGCGGCGCGAGCGAAGTCGCCGAAATCCACGCCGAATTCAAAGAAAATTCCCTTTCCAACTGCCGCGAAAAAATCCTGCTGTGCGACTCCTCCAAGCTGGGCGTGCGCAGTCTGCGTTTCTTCTGCGAGCTAAGCTCGATAGACACCGTAATTACCGATTCCGCCGCCGACCCCGAGTTTGTCGCAAAGCTTCGCGAATCGGGCGTGTCCGTCCTCTAATTGCGAAAAATTTTTATCAGATTGGGAAAATTTCAAGTTTTCAAAATGCCGCGCAGCTTTGTGCGGCTTTTTTTGTGCGCAAAGAGGAAATTTTTTCGCAAAAAAGTGTACAATTTTGTATGTTTTGCTCCCAAAGGGCTATTTTAGTCTTCCAAAAGCAAGGCAAATCGCCCGAAAAGTGTACAAAAATGTAATAATCGCCCTATTTTGATGAAAGTGTGTTGACGCGCCCGTTTTTTTGCGCGAAAGTCTTTCCATAATCAATTTAACATCAACCAATCAAAAGGATTACTAATGAACAAGTATGTACAAAAAGTAATGGAAGACCTCAAAGCCAAGCAGCCCTGGGAAAAAGAATTCCTTCAGGCGGCTGAAGAAGTCCTCTCCTCGCTGACCAGCGTATTGGACGCAAATCCCCAGTACGAACAAAACAAGATTCTCGAAAGAATGGTAGTTCCGGAAAGAGTTATCCTCTTCCAAGTTCCGTGGGCGGACGATAAGGGCGAAATCCACGTCAACCAAGGCTACCGCGTTCAGTTCAACAGCGCTATCGGCCCCTACAAGGGCGGTCTGCGTTTCCACCCCTCCGTCAACCTCGGTATCCTCAAGTTCCTCGGCTTCGAACAGGTCTTCAAGAACTCCCTCACGACCCTCCCCATGGGCGGCGGCAAGGGTGGTTCGAATTTCGACCCCAAGGGCAAGAGCGACAATGAAGTCCGCAACTTCTGCAATGCCTTCATGCGCGAACTCTATCGCCACATCGGCCCGAATACCGACGTTCCCGCAGGCGACATCGGCGTAGGCGGCCGCGAAATTGGCTACCTCTTCGGTCAGTACAAGCGTTGCAGAAATTCCTATGACAGCGTCCTCACGGGTAAGGGGCTCGAATGGGGCGGCAGCCTTATACGTCCCGAAGCGACTGGCTACGGCAACGTATACTTCGCTCAGGAAATGCTCGCGACAAAGGGCGAAGGCTTTGAAGGCAAGAGAGTCCTCGTTTCCGGTTCGGGCAATGTCGCCCAGTACACTGTCGAAAAGCTCATTCAGCTCGGCGCAAAGCCCCTCTCGATGTCCGACTCCAACGGCACGGTTATCGACCCCGACGGTTTCGACGCCGAAAAAATCGCCTATGTCATGGAGCTCAAGAATGTCAAGAGAGGCCGCATGAGCGAATACGTCAAAAAGTTCCCCACTGCCAAGTACTACGAAGGCAAACGTCCGTGGGGCTTGGTCAAGGCAGAAATCGCCCTCCCGTCTGCAACCCAGAACGAAATCGACGGCGACAATGCCAAGGCTCTCCTCGAAAACGGCTGTATCTGCGTTTCCGAAGGTGCGAACATGCCCTCGACTCCCGAAGCTATTGAAGCCTACCAGAAGGCGGGCATTCTCTACGCTCCCGGCAAGGCTTCCAATGCGGGCGGTGTTGCGACAAGCGGCTTGGAAATGTCCCAGAATGCGATCCGCCTCAGCTGGACTCGCGAAGAGGTAGACGAAAAGCTCCACAACATCATGCGCAGCATTCACAAGAATGCGCTCGAGGCTGCTGCTGAATACGGCACGCCCGGAAACTACATGAATGGTGCCAACATCGCAGGCTTCAAAAAGGTAGCCGCCGCGATGCTCGCCCAAGGGTTTTAACGAATTCTTTTGAGTTAAAAACGATTTACTCCGCGATAACAAAGACTCTTACGTATGTCTAATACGCTGCGACCCTTTGTTTCGCGGGTAGAATCGTTTTTAATCTCAAAATAATGTCGTTAAAACTGTCCTGAATCCCACGGTTATGGGGATTTCTCGCTAAGAAGCGTTCTGGTGCAAACTGGGACGCTTTTTTCGTTAAGCAGCGCGGCTCGGTGGTTGTTGGCGCGTGTGCATTTGTTTGTACGCGTAAAGTATGGTTGCGTGCGAGGCGGAACGTGCGGACGATTTACTCCGCGATAACAAAGACTCTTACGTATGTCTAATACGCTGCGAACCTTTGTTTCGCGGGTAAAGTCGTTTTTAATCTCAAAATAATGTCGTTAAAACTGTCCTGAATTCCACGGTTATGGGATTTCTCGCTAAGAAGCGTTCTGGTGCAAACTGGGACGCTTTTTTCGTTAAGCAGCGCGACTCGGGTGGTGTGGTGCGGGGCGTGATTGACGCGAAAATGTTGTCGGTGTCTTAAAAACTGTGCGTTGTAGTCGTGTATTACACTCTGCTTTCAATTCGTTTGGTTCGGCGGGGGCGGCGCAAGCGGCGGCTTACATCAAAAGTTTTATTCTTGAATTACTGCGCGGTGTTTCGTAAAAAATCCTTATGATAGTTTCCGCGATACAGAAAGGTGGCATGATTTACGTCTACGACGAAAAGGGGCATTTTTTTACGAAGAACGGCTATCTTGTCGCTTTTACGGGCAGCAATTTTTCCTATATTACTTCGAAAAATAGCAAGCTCGTTCAGGTTTATGACGACAAGGGGCGGCGCGTTTCGTCTTTCAATGCCCCCTCTTATTTTAAATCGGGAATCGGCTGGTGATGGCGCTCTTGCGTGTGGCGGGGTTTTTTGTGTTTGTCGGGTTCTTCTTTCTGATGCCCGTCGGCGTTTGCATTCTCCATCATTTCCGCCGCCGCCTTTTTTTCGGTGTGTGGCGCAAGTTGGCGTTTGCGGCGGTTTATTCCTTTCTTTCTTGGTCTTTTATTCTTTCCGCGATTTTTCTGTCTTCCTGCTTCGGCAATGAAATCCGCGGGCCCGAACTTTGCTTCGCGCTCTTTTTCGGCTGGATTTATATTTGGATTCCGTCTCTGCCGATTTTCCTTCTCTACGGCGCATTTTTGTTTTTGAAAAATCGTTTGTCCTCCGCGCGTTGATCCCAAATTGCGGGCACGAAAAAAGCGCAACCGTTCGATTGCGCTCCGAATTTTTTGTTTTTTTAATTTACGAAATGAACCGTTCCGAGAGGATTCTTACGCCCAGATATTTGTCGAGCAGCTTTTCGCGCTTCGGGCGGAAGTCGGTCATATACGGCATTGTCCTGTGGGTTTGGTAGGCGTTTTCGTCGGCGTACTCTTCGTAAAAATAGAAAGTGCACTTGTCGTAAACGTCCTGCAAAAGTTCGTACTTTATGCAGCCCGGTTCCTTGCGGGTCGAGTCCACCACGGGGGTCGCGAGCTTTATGAATTCGTCCGCGCTCCCGTCTTTGACTCTAAGCCCCGCTTGGATTATAACGGATTTTGTCGCCATTATTTGCCTTGCTTGGGGCAGCCGCATTTGTCGGCGGGGCAGGTGCATTTTTTGCCCTGAGCCGCGCAGTCGCATTTCGCAACATTTGCCGCCTTGCAGGGAGCGCAATCAGCCTTGCACGCTACTTTGCCAGAAGCGCACTGGGCGTTGCACGCCGCCGCGCATTGGGTTGTCTGTGCCGGACAATTTTGCGTCGGGCACTGGTTCTTTTCGCAACAGCAGCCTGCGACAAACAAAGCCGCCATCATCATTGTCGATGCCAATAGTTTCATATTACTCTTTCTTTTTTCGGAAATTTCTGTTTATAATGTTCGGACTTTTCAATATATCGTCAACCAAAGAAATTTTTTTATGGATAATATCGAAATAGGCGAAAAAAAATACAAAGGCTACACAATCCCCACGAGCAACGCGTCGATGCTTATGATTACATCGCCCGTCGGAATGCTCGCCTGCGGATACATCAAAGTCGAAACCGCTGACAAGCTCGGCGACGCCCTCGCAATCGTAACGGGCGTAAACAACTACGAGCAGATGCTCGAAAAGCCCGTCGTTGCCGTCAGCCGCGCCGCGCAGGCTCTCGGCGTGCGTTTGGGTATGTCGGGCAAAGAGGCGCTCATTTGCATGTCGTAGGACGGGGCGGATTTTTTGTTTGCCAAAGGCGCATTTACCGCTTTTAGTTTATCCCAACGCATATCGTTTGGCTGCCGCTGTTTGCGGCTGCCGCGATTTACTCTCAATTCAACGAAATAAAAAAATATGATGAAGGTAAAAATTCTCCTGCTTGCCGCTTTGGCGTTTGCCATGGCGGGTTGCTGCGCAACAAACTCCGCTTGCAACGCTCCCAAGAAAAACATCGCCGTGCAGATGTACTCCGTGCGCGACGACATCAAAAAGGACTACGACGGCACGGTCAAGAAGCTCGGCGAAATGGGCTTTACGGCTGTCGAAGCCGCGGGCTACGGCAACGGCAAATTCTACGGCAAGACTCCCGCGGAATTCAAAAAGAGCATCGAAGACAACGGAATGGTCGTTCTCTCCTCCCACACGGGCAAGCGGCTTACCGACGCCGAATTGGCTGCGGGCAAGGCTTCCGAGTCGATGAAGTGGTGGGACGAATGTATCGCGGCTCACAAGGCGGCGGGTATGAAATATATCGTAGTCCCCGGAATCGGCGTCCCGAAGACTCTCAGGGATTTGCAGACCTATTGCGACTATTTCAACGAAATCGGCAGAAGGTGCAACGCGGCGGGTATAAAGTTCGGCTACCACAACCACTCGCACGAATTCCAGAAAATCGAGGGCAAGGTTATGTACGACTATATGCTCGAGCACACCGACCCGAATCTCGTATTCTTTGAAATGGACGTGTACTGGGCGGCGAGAGCGCATAAAGCGCCCGTGGACTACTTCAAGAAGTATCCCAACCGCTTCAAGCTCCTGCACATCAAGGACGAATGCGAGCTCGGCGAAAGCGGAATGGTCGGCTTCGACGCGATTTTCAACCACGCCAAGGACGGCGGTTTGGAATATCCCGTCGTTGAAGTCGAACGCTACAACTTCGCGCCCGTTGTCAGCGTGCAAAAGAGCATCGACTACCTGCGCAAAGCTCCGTTCGTAAAGAAGAGCTATCCCGTAAAGTAGCCGCATAAAAATTTTCCCGAAAGGGAAGGGTCGGGGCTTTCCCCCGACCTTTTTTTGTGCCCGATTCCAGCAAAAAAAGGCTTGGCAATTTCGGGTTTTTTGTTTTGATTTTTTCCCAACGGAAAGCAATGCGAACCGTCGGAATCGGCGGTTCGCGCTTGGTTTAACAATAAACGGAAAATAAAATTATGAATATCAAATCTCTCCTCCTCGCCTCTTTGGCGTTGGCTATGGCGGGTTGCTGCGGTTCGGCTAACAACGAATGCACGGCTGCTCCCAAGAAGAACATCGCCGTGCAGATGTACTCCGTGCGCGACGACCTCAAAAAGGACTACGACGGCACTGTCAAGAAGCTCGGCGAAATGGGCTTTACGGCGGTTGAAGCCGCAAGCTACGGCAACGGCAAAATCTACGGCAAGACTCCCGCGGAATTCAAAAAGAGCATTGAAGACAACGGAATGATTGTGCTCTCCACGCACGTCGTAAAGACTCTCTCTCCGAAGGAACTCGAATCGGGCGACTTCTCCGAATCGATGAAGTGGTGGGACGAATGTATCGCCGCCCACAAGGCTGCAGGCGCGAAGTACATCGTTATGCCCTGGATGCCTGTTCCCAAGACCCTCAAGGATTTGAAGACCTATTGCAACTACTTCAACGAAGTCGGCAAGAAGTGCAAGGAAGCCGGCATGATGTTCGGCTATCACAACCACGCCCACGAATACCAGAAAATCGAAGGCAAGGTTATGTACGACTATATGCTTGAAAACACGAATCCCGACCTCGTGTTCTTCGAAATGGACGTATACTGGACTGCCAGAGGTCACAAAGCGCCCGTGGACTACTTCAAGAAGTATCCCAACCGCTTCAAGCTCCTGCACATCAAGGACGAATGCGAACTCGGCGAAAGCGGAATGGTCGGCTTCGACGCGATTTTCAACCACGCCAAGGAAGCGGGTCTCGAATACCCCGTTGTTGAAGTCGAACGCTACAACTTCGCGCCCCTTGTCAGCACCCAGAAGAGCATTGACTACTTGCGCAAAGCTCCCTTCGTAAAGAAGAGCTATCCCGTAAAGTAGTTCTGCGCGGACGCTCGGGCGCAATAAAGTTGCGCCCGCCCAATGGCGTTCGGGACAAACAAAAAAGGTCGAACGGAAAAAATTCCATTCGACCTTTTTTGTGCCCCGCGCCTGCGGGTTTTGGGGGAAAGCTTACGCGCGCGCGGAAGCGTTTTCCGACGCTCCGCTTCCGAACGACTTGTGTTCGTCCGATTCGTAGTCCGACGAGATTTCCCCGTCCCTGTAGCGCATCTTGATGTAGTCTCTCGGCGCTGCACCGGTGTAGACCTGTCTGGGGCGGATAATCTTGCCCTTGGGGTTCGACGCAACTTCGCGCCAGTGGGCTATCCACCCCGGCATTCTGCCTATCGCGAACATAACTGTGAACATGTCAATGGGCATACCGATTGCCTTCAAAATTATTCCGCTGTAGAAGTCCACATTGGGGTAGAGGTTTCTGTCGATGAAATAGCTGTCGCTGCGCGCTTTTTCCTCGAGCCTTTGGGCGATGTCCAAAAGCGGGTCTTTGAGCTTTACGATTTTCAGGACTCTCTCCGCAGCCTCGCGCAGGATTTTCGCGCGCGGGTCGTACGTCTTATAGAGTCTGTGCCCGAAGCCCATGAGGCGCGTTTCGCCCTTCTTTGCGCGCTCGATGAATTTCGAGCCGTCGTCGCCCGAGCGGTGGATTTCCTCCATCATCTGGATAACGCGCATATTCGCGCCGCCGTGCAGAGGGCCCCATAGTGCGCAGACGCCCGCCGAGACCGACGCAAACAGGTTCGCGCCCGAGCTCGCCACCATTCTGACAGTCGATGTCGAGCAGTTTTGCTCGTGGTCGGCGTGCAACAGGAGGATTAGGTCGAGAGCCTTTGTGATGTCGTCGTGCGGGTAGTACTCGTGGTACGGCTCGGTGAACATCATGTGCAGGAAGTTCTGGCTGTAGCCCAAGTCGCGCTTTGGGTAGATTAGCGGGAGCCCGTTTTTCATTCTGTACGCCATTGCGGCGATTGTGCGGACTTTGCTCAAAAGCAGGGCGGCGGCGTCGTCGAAGTGCTCCAAATCCTGCTCGCGCTGGTTCGTGACCATGTACGGATAGTAGCAACCGACTGAATTGAGCAGCGACGAAAGAATCGCCATCGGGTGCGCCGTGAACGGGAATCCGCCGTCGAAGAAGTGCATCATGCCCTCGTGAAGGCTCGCGTTGCGCAGAACCTTTTGCGAGAAGTTGCTCATCTGTTTGCGCGTGGGCAGGTCGCCGTAGATAATCAGATACGCCGTTTCGATGAAAGTCGAATTCGCCGCGATTACCTCGATGGGGATACCGCGGTAGCTCAGGCGGCCTTTTTCGCCGTCGATGAACGTGATTGCGCTTTTGCACGAACCAGTATTCGCCAGACCCTCGTCAAGCGTTATGTATCCCGTGCGCGAGCGCAGGGTGGATATGTCTATGGCTTTATTGCCTTCGGTTCCGCAGACTACGGGGAAGTCGAAGTTCTTTCCGTTGAGGGTAATGATTGCCTTTTCTGACTCGTTCATATGCGCATAAAAAATTGCAAAACTATATAATCTATTTTGGAGGCGCGGGGGCAACAAAAAAAATCGCGCCCGCGCTCGGAGGCTTACAGGTTCTTGGACGCTTCGAACGCCGCGCCGATGATTCCCGCGCGGTTTTCGAGCTTCGCGATTGCGATGTCGCAGTCCGCCTTGATGTATTTCAAAAACTTGTCGCTTTTCGACGCAACCCCGCCGCCCAAAATTATGAGGTCGGGGCGGCACAGCGCGTGGACGTATTCGAGATACTTGTTGAATCTGCCCGCCCACTGCTGCCACGAAAGGTCGTGGTTTTTGCGCGCGGCGTCGGAGCAGATTTTTTCAGCCGCGACGTATTTTTTCAAAGCCTTGTCGCGCATGCGCAGGTGCCCGAGCTCGAGATTCGGGACGAGCGTGCCGTTGGAATACATGCAAACCCCGATACCCGTGCCGACGGTGAGCATCATGATAACGCCCATTCTGCCCCTGCCGATTCCGAAGTTTATTTCAGCGCTGCCCGCGGCGTCGGCGTCGTTGATAATCCAAGCTTCGCAACCGCAGGCGCGTCCGATTTCCTCCGCCAGATTCACGCCGATAAATTTCTTGCCGCCCAAATTTGCGGCGGTCTCGACAATCTGCGAGCGAATGACCCCGGGGAAGCCGCAGCCGATAGTTCCCCTCCATTGAAATCCGTCCACGATTTCCCTGACAGCCCCGATGATGTTTTCGGGAGTGTGGGGCGATGGCGTGGGAATGCGGATTCGTTCGCCGACAAATTCACCTTTTTTGACATCGACGATTGCGCCCTTGACACCCGAGCCGCCGATATCCAGTCCTAAAACGAGGTTTTTCTGCATTGCTAAAAAATAAATAATTTTCCAGCGCGCATAACAAGCAAAATTTCTTCCGAGCAAAACAAAAAAAGAGCTTGCCAAAGCCGAACGGAAGTGGGAAAGTAAAAACTTTAAATCGGTCCTGTAGCTCAGTGGTTAGAGCAGGCGACTCATAATCGCTTGGTCAACGGTTCAAATCCGTTCAGGACCAGATAGACGAAGGGGGGCTAAAGCCCCCCATTTTCGTCTATCTGGGGCCTGTGAAATCACCGTTGATACGGCGGGCGCAAGGTGCGCCTCCCATTGAAGGGGCTTTGCCCCTTACGGCGATTTGCTACGCAAATTGCGCCTATCCCCTCAAAACTTGGGGCTTCGACAAATGAATACATCAAAATTGCATAGCAATTTTGCGAGTAGAATAAAAAAACAAAGGATTCGGAAAAAACAACCGAATCCTTTATTGTTTGGGGGATAGGCGAAATTGGCAAA
>DJPO01000097.1 GCA_002437405.1 Opitutia bacterium UBA6410
AAAAAGATTTCGCGGGGAAATTACAAAATGCCGCAAAACGACGTTATCTCCCACTTTGGCGGCGAGTCGCCGACACTCGTCTTCGGCGGCACATATCCCAAGCAAGCCCGACAACAAACCCCAACGTCCCCCGCGCCCTGCCCGCTTTTTCGAAAACAAAAAAAGCGCAAGTTAAAAACCTGCGCTTTTAAATGGTGGGCGATACAGGACTCGAACCTGTGACATCCTGTGTGTAAAACAGACGCTCTAACCAACTGAGCTAATCGCCCTCTAATGTATATTTTTTACATCGTGCAAATTTTCGCTGCCCTATCAAGCATTTTTTTCGGGTTTCGCATTTTTTATTGTTTCGGAAGCTTTTTTTGAAGGGATTTTGCAAGCGTCCGCACGGCGGCGGCGCGGAATATCTCCGCCCCTTTGTCGCCGTCTTTCGGGAAATGCCCCGCCTTTTGCACCATATATATTACGGTTATCCGCCCGTCGGCACTGTTCGCCATTTCCGTGCCGAACATTCCGCCGTGCCCGTAAAAATCGGGCGTCGTGAAAAGACACAAGCCGTAGGATTGCTCCAAGCCTGCGGCAGTCTGCCTGCGGCGCATTTCCGACACCGCGCGCTTCGACAATATCCGCACTCCGTTGTATTCGCCGCCCTGCGCCAACATTCGGCAGAATTTCAGCATATCCCGCGCCGTCGAAAACAGCCCGCCCGCGGGAATCGGCTTGCGCGTCGGGGAGTCAAGCGGATAGCTCAAGACGTTTATCTGCGTTTTTACAAACGCGCCCGCGCTCTCGTCGAAGCGGTAGGCGGACGCGATTCGTGGCAAATCCGCACTGCTCGGGACGAACGACGTATCCGACATTCCGAGCGGCTCGAGTATGCGCGCTTCGACAAATTTTTCGTACGGCTCGCCCGAGACGACTTCCACAATCCGCCCCGCGATGTTTATGCCCACGTTTGAATACAAATATTTTTCGCCTGCGCGGAACTCGAGCGGCAGAGCCGAAAAGACCCGCATCTGCTCGGCGAGCGTCGCCGCGTCCGCCTTGAAATCGGGCGAGTCGGTCGGCATTTCGGGGAATCCCGCGGTATGCGAAAGCAGCGCGCGCACGGTGATTTCGGAGTCGGGGACGACCGTTCCGTCGCGCAGGCGCATATTTTTCAGTTCGGGGACGATTCGGGCAATCGGGGTGTCGAGCGAAAGCCTTCCTTCGTCAACCAAAATCATAACTGCCGCCGCGGTTATCGGCTTTGTCTGCGAGGCAACCCAAAATATGGAATCCGCCGACATCGGGGTCTTCGACTCCGAATCCGCATACCCCGCCGTTTCGAGCGAAACAACCCGCCCGTCGAGCGCGACAAGCCCCACAGCCCCGACAATCGAGCCGCTGCGGCAGAGCCCCTCGAGCGCGGATTTCGGCGTACCGCCCGAAGCCCCGCAGCCCGCAAAGTGCAACGCGAGTCCCATTCCCGTAAAAATTTTGAAAATTTCAAACATACCCGACATACAAACCGTCTAATGGAAATCGTTCTTTGCGTCAATTTTTTAAACGCCACCGCAAAATACGCGGAAAATAAACATAAAAATGGTTGCCTATTTTGCAAATGGCGTTTTGATTTTTCCGAAAACACGCCGCACATTTAACAATAGCGGACTGAAACACACATTTTCGCACACAATGAAAGTTATAAGAGCTAAGAGCGCGGGATTCTGCTTCGGGGTCGAACGCGCAATCGGAATCGCCCTCGGCTGCACGGACGGCGGCAAACACAAGGTCTACACCGACGGCCCGCTTATCCACAACAGGCAGATGATGGAACGCCTCCAGCAGGACGGAATCCTCGAAATCGGCGACTACAAAAGCGAAAGCTCGATTGAAAACGAAATCAACGACTCCGACAAAAGCGGGATACTCGTCTTCCGCGCCCACGGGGTCTCGCCCGAAAGGCGCGAATATTTGAAGTCGCTCGGAATGCCCTGCAAAGACGCCACATGCCCCGACGTCGGAAAGATTGCGGGCATCATAAAAATGCACTCAAACAAGGGCTTCACGACCGTAATCGTGGGCGACCCCAACCACCCCGAAGTCATCGGGCTGCTCGGATACGCGGGCAAAAAAGGGCTCGTGATTAAATCGCGCGACGACGTTGACAAGCTCGAAAACATCGACGGCGAAATTTGCATGGTCTCGCAGTCCACAATGTTCACGGACGACTACCGCGAACTCTCCGAATACTTCAAGACCCGCTTCCCCAATACGAAGGTTATCGACACCATTTGCGGCGCGACAAAGGAACGCCAAAAGGACGTTCGGCAGCTCGCGCAGGACGGAGCGCAGGCGATTATTGTAATCGGCGGCAAGCACTCGGCTAATACCGTGAAGCTCGCGATAATGGCGCGGCGCACGGGCTTGGAATGCTTCCACATCGAAACCCTCAAAGAGCTGGACATCGACTCGCTGAAAAAATACTCCGTAGTAGGCGTGACCGCAGGAGCGTCGACCCCCGACTTCCTGATTGACGAAGTCTGCAAAAAGCTCGAAAGCCTCTAATTTTCCCCTATATCTACCCCTACCCCAACACTCACCCCCAAGGAAGAAATCCCCCATATGCACTTATCCCGAATACTGAAAACAACTCTGTTGCTTGCGGTAATCCTGCCGCTTGCGGCTTGCGGCAAAAAACAGGAAAACAAAATCCGCCAGCTGCAGCCCCAACAGACCCAGCAGGAAGCTCCGAAAGCGAAAAAGGCGAAAAAGCAGAAAGCGGAAACCGCCCCGACTGCGGCGGAATCGGAATCCGAACCCGACGACAAACGCATTCTTTCGCTCGACGTAGACACCGAGGGCGCAACCTCGGGCGCGGCTTTCACGGGCAGCGCAACAATAAAAGCCCCCTTTAAAAATCCGTTCGACGCCTCCGACATTTCCGTGGAACTGGTGCTCAGCGGACGCGCCAACGGAGTGTCGATGAACCTGCCGATGCACTACGAACGCGGCAATTCCGACAAGTCCACTTGGTCGTTTTCGACAATCCTGCCCAAAGCGGGGACATACAATTACTCCGTCGCGGTAAAAACAAAAACCGAAAATTTCTCCTCCGCCGAACGCAAATTCAAGGCGACAAAGGGAACGGGATTGGGCATTTACAGACCGTCGAAAAAAGAGCCCTCCCACTTCTATAAAAAGGGCGCGGCAAACATCAGGGCTATCGGCGCAAACTTCCCCGCAACCCTCACGGGCGACACGCGCGAAAAGGCTCTCGACGAACTCGCCGCAGCGGGCGCGAATACGCTTAGAATAAAGCTCTCCGCCCCCAACTCGCTGATTGTCCCGACGGGTGAATTCGCGGGCAAATACAACCAGCCGATGCTCAAGAACCTCGAGACGCTTTTGGATTCGATGCAAAAGCGCGGAATGAACGCAATCGTCTCATTCGCCGACGCCTCCGACTTCGGCGCAAACTACGCAAATTCGTACTTCGCCAAGAGCGGGCTCGCCCCCAAGAGCGCGGACTTCTTCAAAAATCCCGACGCAATCGAAGCGTACAACTCGCTCGTAAAATACGTCGTAAACCGCTTCGGCGCAAACAAAACCATCGCAATGTGGGAACCCTTCTCGGGCATCGACGGGCTCGATATTTCCGCGCTCGACTCCTATACCGCGTGGCTCTCGACGGCAACCTCCGCAATCAGAGACTCCGATACGACAGCCAAACGCCCGATTCTCCTTTCCGCAGCAACCTCCTCCGAACTCGACTACCTCTGGGGCGGCGAAGCATGCGCTTTTCTGGGGTTCGACCTCGTCGGGCTGCGCGACTTCTCGCAGGGCGCGTGGGAACACTCCAACTTCTTCTCCAAGCGCTACAAAAAGCCCGTTGGCGCACTATCCGCAACCCCCGCGGCAAACGCCCCCGAAGACCCGACAAGCGCATATATCCGCAACGCAATGTGGGCTGGCTTTATGACGGGCTCGCCGATTGTGCCGTTCGCCGACTTCACGAAAGTCGCGGCGAGAATCCCCTCCGCCGAAGCGATTGCCGAAATCTCCGCCTTCGAAAAACACTTCAAAACCGCCAACGCAAACCTCGAAGCTCTGCGACTACCCGAAAAAATCGTCCAGACCTCCAGCTCCGCCGACGAAAATACGACAATAATCTACCCCGCATTCACCGAAACTTTCCCCGACAGAGAAGTATCCAACGATCTGGCAAAACTCTCCTTCGACATCGCAACTGCCGAAACAAAGGCAAATTCCATACCCGATACTTGGAAGGAATCAGCCGTGATTTCCGTCGCCCTCGAAAACGTCCCGACCGATAAAAACGAGCTCGTAATCGAAGCCCAATCGGTCTCCGACCCCGACTTCGAACTCGTCGTAAACACCGAGGAAAAGGAAATCCTGCGCACAAAAATTTCCGCCGATATCTTCGATACCAAGAGACCGTCGAAAGACATCGGGAAAATCCGCATACCGCTAACAAAGGGCACTAACGAATTTACAATCAAGCTCGAAGGCAAAAACGCGGCAATGAAAATCGCGCGTCTGGAAATCCCGAAAACCGGCTCGATGCGCGGCGTAAGCGCGGTAAAACCGTTCGCGGCAAAAGACCTGAAAAGCGGCTCGATTTACATCTGGGCGCGCAGAGCGGGCGCGGAATCATACACCGTCGCAAAATACAAACTCTACCAGCGCACAATTCCGAAGCTGAAATCCTTCGACTACGAAATCCAAATGCAGGACGCCCCGCAAACAACCTTTAAAGTCTCGTGGTGGGACACAAAAAACAAAAAACTGATTGCCGAAGGCGAATTGACAACCAACGACCAGTCGGTTCTAAAACTAAAATTCCCGCCCTTCCAAACCGACATAGCCTGCGTAATATCGCCCCTCCAATAATCCAATCATTTTTACCGAAAACGCGCCGAAAGGCGCGTTTTTTTGTATCTCTCAAGAGATAGTCATTCTCATTTGTCAAACAAGCATCTGAACAAATTAAAGAATCAATTAAATAATAATATCCACGTGAAGAAACACTTAGCAAGTTATCAAGCCAAGGGAATCCGCGGCAAATGTCCCTAGGGGAATCGAGGAAGGGAGGCAAAGTCGTGTTATGAAAAACAATGGGCGCAATTAAAAACAAATCGAAACGGAATAAAGATTCGCGGTTAAGCCGATATCGAGATGCAAAGAATAGTCCTCCACATTCACATCCTCAAGGGGAAGAGATTAGCGGAAAGCAAATCGTAATAGATCTGCAATGCAACACGGAGCATCAAAAAGGCGTGGTAGTTTTGGAGAAGATAATGGAAGTGTCCCAAGCGGCAGGGTAATCGTGGGAAGGAGAGTGGCATAGAAGCCACGGCAAGGCACCGACAAGTAATCCTAAACCAATCTCCAGCCGCGCCAAAATCCCCGCAAAGAGGGCGGGATAAGATCCAGAGTGAGGAAAGGGAGAGAATATCAAAAATCAAATAAGAAGGAAGATAATTCACCGTCGCGCAAAAGACAAACACAATATCCAAAGCGACAACGCATACTGTCATCGCGCAAATGCGAAGTGGAATGAGCATTTCGCAAACAAACGCGAATATGCAAACTCGGCAACCGCGAGAAGGGAGATGAATATCCAGAGGAACGAGGAGGAGAATTCGAGGTTAAGCCGATATCGAGATGCGAAGAATAGTCCCCCACATTCACATCCTCAAGGGGAAGAGATTAGCGGAAAGCAAACTCCAATGCAGCGCCGCTACAAAAAGTCGGGTAATTTCATAGAAGATAATGGGAGCAGCGCAAGCGGGAGGGGGTAATCTGGAATACACGACAAGTAGCTCTAAACCCATTGATGTGTGCCCCAAAAATAATACAGACTTGCAAGGGATAAAATGATT
>DJPO01000048.1 GCA_002437405.1 Opitutia bacterium UBA6410
CAATTGCCCCACGCTTTCGGGTTCGGGCTACGTTCAGACGGCGGCTTGATTCTCGGGGCACGGTAGGCGCATACTGAGGACTGGAGAAAACTTGCGTTCTGTGGGGATAGAAGTATTGGCGTAGCCAATCTTCGTAAGGGGCTTGCCCCTTCAGTAAAAGTCTTGACTGATTTTTTTTATGTAGTATGTTCTCCGTAATTTTATTTCTTATGGCTTTGATAGTGCAAAAATACGGCGGGACATCCGTCGGCAACACCGATAAAATTCTCAACGTCGCCAAGAGAATCAAAACTTTTGTCGATGACGGACATAAAGTCGTCGTCGTCGTGTCCGCCCGCAGCGGCGTCACAAACGACCTTATCGCCCGCGCCAAAACCCTCAACGCTATGCCCGACGAACGCGAAATGGATATGCTCCTCGCCGTTGGCGAACAGGAAACCATCGCCCTCACTGCCATGGCTCTGCACTCGTTGGGCGTCAAGGCGGTCTCGCGTACGGGCGCACAGGCGGGTATCCATACCAATTTCGACCACACCCGCGCGCGCATCGTCGACATTACGGGCGGCGACATAAAAAAATGTCTCGACGACGGCAAAGTCGTAATCGTCGCGGGCTTTCAGGGCGTCGACGCCGACGGCAACGTCACCACTTTGGGACGCGGCGGCAGCGACCTTTCGGCTATCGCGCTCGCGGCGGCTCTCAAGGCGGACGTCTGCCAAATCTACACGGACGTAAGTGGCGTCTATACCGCCGATCCGCGCATCGTCAAAAACGCGCGCAAAATCCCCGAAATGTCCTACGAAGAACTCCTCGAAATGGCGTCGCTCGGCTCGAAGGTCATGCAGGCGCGCTCCGTCGAATTCGCCCAGAAGCACGGCGTAGTTTTTGAAGTTAGGTCAAGTTTTAATAACGAATCCGGAACAATCGTGAAATCAGAAGTACCCTCAATGGAAGACGTCGTGATAACGGGCGTCGCCGTAGACAAGAACCAGACGAAAGTCACCGTGCGCGACATTCCCGACAAACCGGGGGCGGCTGCGGAAATCTTCCGCGAGCTCGGCGAAGCGGGAATCTTAGTCGATATGATTGTACAAAACCTCGGCAGACAGGGACGCGCGAACCTCACGTTCACCGTATCGAAGGACGACGCCCCCCGTGCCGAAAAACTCCTCGACAAGTTCTGCGCGTCCTTCGAAGGCGCGTCGGCGCAGCTTACGGGCGACATCGCAAAGGTTTCGGTAATCGGAACGGGTATGCGCTCGCACAGCGGGGTTGCGGCAAAATTCTTTCAGGCACTCGCCGATAACGACATCAACGTTCAGCTCATCACAACAAGCGAAATCAAAATTTCGGTGGGAATCGACTTGGCGGACTCCGAAAAGGCCGCCAATGCCCTCCATTCGGCTTTCGGATTGGACAAGTAGAACGACTGGCGGAGAGCGCATATGAAATTCGTAAGCACGCGCGGGGAAAGTCCCAAACTCTCGTTTTTGGAGGCGGTTGCCGAAGGGCTCGCGCCCGACGGCGGGCTTTTCGTGCCCGAAAAAATGCCCGACATTTCGGGACTTCTCGAGTCGTGGGAAAAGCTTTCCTACCCCGAGTTGTGTTTTGAATTTCTGAGGCTTTTTGCCGACGACATTCCCGCGGACGATTTGCGCAAAATCGCCGCGCGCTCCTACGAAAAGTTCGACGACCCCGCAATCGCGCCGCTCAAAAAGCTGGACGACGGGCTTTGGCTGCTCGAGCTCTACCACGGGCCGACGTTGGCGTTCAAGGATTTCGCCCTCCAGCTCTTGGGCAATTTGTACGAGTATATGCTCGAAAAGTCGGGGCGCAAAATAAACGTCTTGGGCGCGACGAGCGGCGACACGGGCAGTGCCGCGATAAACGGGCTTTTGGGCAAAAAGAACGTAAACATTTTTATTTTGTATCCCGAGGGCAGGGTTTCCCCGCTTCAGGAGCGGCAGATGACCTGCACGGGCGCGGCAAACGTCTTCCCGATTTCAATCGACGGCACGTTCGACGACGCGCAGGCGATAGTCAAGGCGATTTTCGGCGACAACGCATTCAAGGCGCAGTGGAATTTGTCGGCGGTAAATTCGATAAACTTGGCGAGAGTGCTCGCGCAGTGCGTCTATTATATATACGCGTGGCTGCGCCTGCCCGCCGACCTGCGCGGCAGGGCGGTTTTCGCAGTCCCGACGGGCAATTTCGGCAACGTGCTCGCGGGCTGGATTGCGTGGAAATGCGGAATGCGCTGCGGGGGCTTCAGAGTCGCGACAAACCAGAACGACATTCTTTACAGGCTCTTTAATTCGGGGGTCTACGAAGTCTCGAAAGTCCTGCCCAGCTACGCGCCGTCGATGGACATACAGGTGGCGTCGAATTTCGAGCGTTTTATATTTTTCTCGGAAAACGGCGACAGCGCGAAGGTGCGCAAAATTATGTCGGAATTCAAATCCACGGGCAAATGGGTGTTCGAGGACTTTAAGGCGGACGGATTTTCGGCTTCGAGAATGTCAGACGACGAAATTCCCGCGAAGATTTCCGAAATCTGGGAAAAATACAAGACGGTAATCGACCCGCACACAGCCTGCGGTTTCAAGGATTTGCCCGACGCGCCGACGGTAGTACTCTCGACCGCGCACCCCGCGAAATTCCCCGAACTTATCGAAAAATCCCTCGGGTTCGCGCCCGCGTCCGAGTCGCTCGAGCGGCTCAAGGCGCGCGAAATCGTGAAGACGAGAATGCCCGCAGACATCGAAAAAATCCGCGAATTCATTTGCGCGAAAGGCATTAGATAGCCCGTCCGTTTCGGCGGGCGGGCGTGCCGACCAATAGGGCGTCGCCGTAAATCGGGCGGCGCATTCTTAAAACGTGGGTGGCTTTTTATGCGGGAAATCCCGTTGTCGGAAAAAAGAGGAAAAACCGATAAAAAAGCCTCTTCTCAAAAAAGAAAAAATCGCGCAAACAAGATTATGAAAAAAGTTTTTATATACGACACAACACTCAGAGACGGCACGCAATGCGAGGGAATCTCGCTTTCGGTCGCCGCAAAGCTCAGGCTCGCCGAAAAAATGGACAGCTTCGGCATCGACTTCATCGAGGGCGGCTGGCCGGGGTCGAATCCCCGCGATATGGCGTTCTTCGAGCAGGCGAAGTCGCTGAACCTAAAGCACGCGAAAATTGCGGCGTTCGGTTCGACGCGCAGAGCCAACACGAAGGTCGAGGACGACCACCAGATTGCGTTGCTGCTCGAGGCGAAGACCGAATATGTAACAATATTCGGCAAAACGTGGCTTTTGCACGTCACCGACGTAATCAAGACCACCGCCGAAGAAAACCTCAAGATGATTGAGGAAAGCGTCGCCTACTTGGTCAAGAACGGAGTCAAGGTAATCTACGACGCCGAGCACTATTTCGACGGCTACAAGGACAACCCCGAATACGCCCTGCAAACTCTGGCTGCCGCAAAGCGCGGCGGCGCGGAATGCGTCTGCCTTTGCGACACAAACGGCGGCTCGATGATTTCCGACTTCTCGGAGATAATCCGCAAGACGGTGGAATTTATGGGCGACACGCCCGTGGGCGTCCACTGCCACAACGACTCGGGGCTCGGGGTTGCGCTCTCGCTTCAGGGGGTCGAAAACGGCGCGGCGATGGTGCAGGGCACGCTCAACGGAATCGGCGAGCGCAACGGCAACGCGAACCTTTGCACGATAATCCCCAACTTGGTTCTCAAGCTCGGCTACGACCTCTTCTGCGCGCCGAACCTAAAAAAGCTTCGCGACTTATCGCTGTTCGTCGACGAAATGGCGAACCTGCGTAGCGACACGCGTCTGCCGTATGTCGGCTCGTCGTCGTTCGCGCACAAGGGCGGAGTCCACGCGGACGCCGCGAACAAGGTAAAGCGCAGCTACGAGCACATCGACCCGACGCTCGTTGGCAACAAGACCCGTGTGCTCGTAAGCGATATGTCGGGCAGGGCGTCGATTATGATGAAAGCCCGCGACATGGGGCTTGACATAAATTCGAAAGATCCCGCCATCAAGGAATTTCTGGACGAACTCAAGGAGCTCGAATTCCGCGGGTACGAGTACGAGGCAGCCGACGCGTCGTTCGGTTTGCTCTTGGAAAAATACCTCAAGCGCAACGAGCCGCATTTCAAGGTGCGCGGGTATCGGGCGATTGTCGAGCGCGACGAAATCGCGGGAATCACGAAGTCCGAGGCGACCGTCAAGCTGGAGATAAACGGCGACATCGAGCACACCGTAGCCGAGGCTCACGGGCCCGTCGCCGCGCTCGACTTGGCGCTGCGCAAGGCTCTCGTCAAAAAATATCCGTCGATAAAGAACATCGACCTCACGGACTTCAAAGTCAGGATAATCGACAGCGGCGCGGGCACGAACGCAATCACGCGCGTGATGATTGAATCCAAGGACGTTAACGGCGAAATCTGGGGCACGGTCGGTGCGTCGGATAACATAATCGTGGCGTCGTGGGAGGCTCTCAAGGATTCCTTTGAGTACAAACTCTCCAAAGAGGATTGATTTTTCCGAAAAAAACACCACACTTGTTTTGTATGGGCGAGGGTCGCAAGAAGATTATCGATTTGGGCGCGGGCATAAAAAATCCCGTGCTCCTGAAAATCTACAAATTTTTCGAAAAACCGATTGAAAAAATCTTCGGACTCGCCGCCCTGAACGAAGCGTACGAGCGTCTGCACGCCTTCAATGACGACCGCAATTTCTTCGAGCGCGCCATCGACGTAGTCCCCGTGAACTTCGAGGCAGACCCCGACGAAATTGCGAAAATCCCGAGGGTCGGGCCGCTCGTCGTGGTCTCGAACCACCCGCTCGGGTGTGTCGACGGAATCGCGCTCGGGGCTATTCTCACGCGCGTTCGCTCCGACGCGAAGATGATTCTCAATTCGATGCTCTCGCCGATGGACGAAATCAACGCCTGTTCGATTTCCGTAAATCCGTTCGGCGGCAAGGCGGCGACGGCTCAAAACGTCTCGGCGATGAAGGAAATCATCAAAACCCTCAAAAACGGGGGGTGTGTCGGGACTTTCCCGTCGGGCACGGTCTCCTATTTGCACCTGCGCGACAGGTGCATTACAGACCCCGAGTGGAACACCAATATCGCGCAAATCGCCCGCCGCACAAACGCGTCAATTCTGCCCGTTTTCTGCGAGGCTCGCAACTCGTGGCTCTTCTATCTTGCGGGGCTAATCCACCCGAGGCTCAGGACGGCGCTGCTAATCCGCGAAATGTTCGCGGCGGCAAAGCGCAAGCCGCTTCGCATACGCATAGGCTCGCCCATTCCGCCCCGAAAAACCGCGGGCTTCAAGACCGACGAAGAATTGACGGGCTGGCTTAGGATAAACTCCTACATTCTCGGCGGAAAGAACACGAAGGGCACGAAGGCGTCGAAAAAGCAGATTTCCTCCTTCCAAAAGAGTATGGAAAAATTTTTTCCTAAGAAGGAAATGCAGGAGCTGATTCTGCCCGTCGCGCCCGAAAAAATGGAAAGGGAAATCGCCGCGCTACCCGAGTCGTGCGTGATGATTGCGGGCGAAAAAATCTCCGTCTATTGCGCCGAGGCGTGGCAGATAAAATGGACGCTGCTCGAAATCGGCAGACTGCGCGAAAAGACTTTCAGGGAAGTCGGCGAGGGCACGGGCAAGAGCATCGACAACGACGAATTCGACCAGTACTACCTGCATATGTTTATGTGGGACGCCGAAAACAGGCGCATCGCGGGGGCTTACCGAATCGGGCGCACCGACAAAATCATAAATTCGATGGGCGTTCAGGGGCTGTACGCGTCGACGCTCTTCAAAATCCGCCCCGAGCTTATGGAGCGCATTTCCCCCGCGCTCGAAATGGGGAGGTCGTTCATCGCCTCCGAATACCAGAAAAAGCGTTCGACTCTCGCGATTTTGTGGCGCGGAATCGGCGAATATCTCTACCGCCACCCGCAGTACAAAACTTTATACGGGCCCGTGAGCATCAGTACCGACTACAACTCGGTCTCGAAGGATTTGATCGTGCAGTTCCTCTCCGAAAAGAAGACTTCCGAGGAGCTGGCAAAATTCGTCAAAGCCAAAAAGCCGCCGAAGCTGAGAATGAAGAACATCGACAGGCAGACGCTTATGAGCTGCGCGAGCGACATCGAGCACATCTCCGCGCTCGTCTCGGAAATCGAGTTCGACAACAAGGGCATTCCGACCCTGCTCAAGCACTATCTGCGCTTGGACGGCGAGCTGCTTTCGTTCAATGTCGACCCCGAATTCGGCAGCTGCATTGACGGGCTGATAATGGTCGATATGCTCAAGACCGATCCGAAGCTGATGAAGTCGTATATGGGCGCGCGCCAGACCGTCGAGTACCGCAAATTCCACGGGCTCGAGACGGAGGGTGTCGAGGCGGAGGCGGCAAAATGAAATCCGACGGCTGGACTTCCAAACTCGGGGTGATTCTCGCGGTTGCGGGAAGTGCGGTCGGGCTCGGCAATTTTCTGAAATTCCCCGGACAAGTCGCGATGTACGGCGGGGCTGCGTTTATGATAGCGTACGTCGTCTCGTTTTTTATGCTCGGGCTGCCGATTTCCATTTGCGAATGGACTATGGGCAGGCACGGCGGCGCAAACGGCTTCAATTCGCCCCCCGGAATTTTGGGGTTCTTCGCGCGGAGCAAGAAAATGGCGTATTTCGGGCTGCTGAGCGTGCTGATGACGATGATAATTTTCTGCTACTATATTTATATAGAGGCGTGGTGCTTGGGGTATGCGGTAAATTTTCTGTTCGGGACGCTCGATTTTTCCACGACGCAACAGGCGGGCGATTTCTTCAACGGCTTTGTCGGCGCGGGCGCGGACGGAAGTGCGATGAAGTTCGGAGTCGGCGGGGTTCTGGCGTATTTCCTCTTTTCGTTTTTTCTCAATTTTACCCTGATTTACAGGGGAGTTTCGAAGGGCATAGAGCTTTTCTGCAAGTTCGCAATGCCGACTCTCGTGTTTCTTGCAATTCTGATTGTTATCCGAATGGCGACGCTTACCGACATTTCCGCCGAGCACCCCGAGCGCACTATAAATCAGGGAATGGGCTTTATGTGGAATCCCGTAAAAGTCGTGCTCGAGAAAAACGACGGCCGCAAATGGGTCGAGGCTCAGCGGCTTGTCGGCGACATCGAAATAGCCGCCGCGCGGGAGAAAGTCGAGGCTTCGAAATCCGACCCCTCCGCACAGCCCGCGCTCCGAATCCGCGAAATTTCCGTTTGGGAGCAGCTCGCGAATCCGTCGATTTGGATTGCCGCGGCGGGGCAGGTCTTCTTCAGCCTGACTGTCGGATTCGGCGCGATTATGACTTACGCGAGCTATCTTAAACGCCGCGACGACATTGTATTAAGCTCGATAACTTCCTGCGCCGCAAACGAATTTTGCGAAGTCTGCTTGGGCGGTCTGATTACCGTCCCCGCCGCCGTCGCATTCCTCGGGGTTGCGGGCGTAATGGGAGCGGGTTTGAGCCTTTTCGATTTGGGGTTCAAGGTCTTGCCGATGTTCTTCTCGCACATAGCGTTCGGGCAGGTCTTCGGCTTTATGTTCTTCTTCCTGCTCTTTTTGGCGGCTGTGACAAGTTCGCTTTCGATGCTCCAGCCGAGTATGGCGTTTATCGAGGAATCCGTCAAAATCCGCCGCAAGTTTTCCACGCTTATGCTCGGAATTTTGGCGTTTTTCATATCGGGATTTGTCGTGTTCTTCTCGGGCGGCTTGAAGGCGATGGACACTTTCGATTTTTGGATGGGTCAGGTTGCAATCTACATTTTCTCCGTCGTGCAAATCTGCCTGTTCTCGTGGTACTTCGGCGCGGAGAGGGGGGCGAGGCTCGCGCGGATAGGTGCGCAAATCCGCCTGCCGAATTTCTATGTCCCGCTCATTAAATATATTACGCCCGTATTTCTGATTGCCGTGTTCATTTTGTGGCTCGCAAAGGACGTTTTCGGCATTTTGGGCAGCGGCGAAATCAGCCCGTATATTCTCGACATTGTCGGCTCCGAGACCCACCCGCGCAATGCGGTCGCTGTAATGGCGGTTGTCATAATCGTGGCGTTGGGGATTTTCTACGCCGCAATTTTGTCGATGTCCAATAGATACGACAAGCTCGGAGGCTCCAAGAAATGACAATCGGCGGCTGGATTACGTTTATTTTGTCGGCGGGCTCGTTTACGACGTTGTTCGTCGTCTGCCTGTACAAAGTGTTGACGTCAAAGGGCGGCGACTCTGAAAATTCAAAGTAGCTCGACTGCGACGGAATCGGCGACGAGCCGCCCGCTGCGCGTAAGTTTTATCATTTCGCCCGAGCATTCGAGCAGCCCTTGCGACTGGAGGAAGTCGAGGCTTTCGGAATATTTTTTTATGTCCGCGCGCGGGAAGCGTTTGGCGAGAGATGCCATATCGACGCCGCGGTTCATTCTAAGCCCGAAAATCAGCGCGCTCGAAAGCATTTCGGCGTCGTCGAGCGGCACGATGTTTTCGTATTGCGGGTCGCCGCTTTCGATTCCCCGCGCCCACTTGCCGAAATCCGCGGCGTTCGCAAACCGCCTGCCGCCGCACTGCGACGCCGCCGACGGGCCGAATCCGCGCCACATTGCCATATTCCAAGTCGAGAGGTTGTGCAGGCACTCCCCGCCGTCCTTTGCGTAGTTCGAAATTTCGTATTGGGCGAAGCCGAGCTCCGGCAGTTTGTCCATTGCCGTTTCAAAAAAATCGCCCTCGCGCTCGCGCTTTTCAAGCTCCGCGTCGTCGCCGATTCCCCCGCAACACGATGTCCCGCTCTCGAACTCAAGGCAGTACGCGCTGATGTGGTCAACGGGGCATTGGGCGGCGCGCTCGAGGTCGGCAATCCACATATCTTTTGTCTGACCTTTTGCGCCGAAAATCAGGTCTATTGAAAAATGCGGAAAGTTTTCGTCGTGTACGGCTTCGATTGCATCGAGCGTCGCGCGCAGTGTGTGCGCCCGCCCGAGGCTGCGCAGTGTGCGTTCGTCGAAACTCTGGACGCCCAGCGAGATGCGCGTTATCCCGATTCTCTTGAAAGCGGCGAGTTTTTCGCGCGTGATGGTCGACGGCGAGACTTCGACAGTCCACTCGCGCTTCGGGCGAAAGTCTCCGAGCGCGTCGGCGAGCCTTTCAATCGAGTCCGCCGAGAGCGACGACGGCGTCCCTCCGCCCCAGAACATAGTGTCTACGCTGCTTTCGGGCAGTTCGCCGCGCGCGAGCCTCGCCTCCTTTGCGAGAAGTTCGACGTACCGCGCCTGCTCCGCCCCGTCCGCCCTGCGTTTGTAGAAGCGGCAGTATCCGCACGGCGCGGCGCAGAACGGGACGTGCACATAAATTCCAAAATTCTCGAAAATGGCTTGCATAAACCGCCTTATTTGTGAAAATATAACCCAATAAAACAAAACTTGTTCGTATGGCAAAAAAAATATCGATTCTTTTTTCGACAATAGCACTGCTGTTCTCGGGTTGCGCGGGATTGACAAATCTCACCCCCGAGAAGTTGCCCGAAAACTCTTCGCGCCTCTATACTTTGAGCATGAGCGCGCACATTAACGACGGCTCGATTGTCCCAAATTCCATCGAACCGTTTATCGTCATCGACGAGAAAATCCTCCCGATGAAGGCGGTCGACAACCTCGAAAACGACAGAATTTACGAATACGACTACCGCCTGCCCGCAGGCAGACGCGACGCCAAGTACTACTTCATGCTCAAGTACAAGGTAAAGAACAATGTAGAAAATGGCGAGCGCGAAAGAACCCTCACCAGCCCCACGGTCTACAAGCTCGAGCCCGTGCGCAGGTACGTCGTCACCCTCCAGAGCGAACGCGGGCCCGTCGGCACGGTCGTTCCCGTTCTCGGCAGAGGTTTTGACAAGCTCGACAAAATCATTATCGGCGGCGTCAAGGCCGACACCGAATACGTCTCCCGCGCGATGATTAACTTCGTCGTTCCCCCGCTCAAGGCTGGCGAAAACTACGAAGTAAAGCTCGTTGGCTCGGAAAGCGAAATGTGGATTGGACAGTTCAAGGTCGACCCCGCCGAAATGCAGGTCTCGCCCAAGCAAATCGAAATCCGCAGCGGCGAAATCGTCAACGTGATTTTCGGAATCGGCTTTTCCGCCCCGCGCGGCGGCTATGCGGTCGACGTAAAAACCAATATTCCCAGCTCCGTGATTATGGACGAAGTCGTAATCCCCGAGGGCGCGAACAGCGTGAGTGTCGCGCTCAAAGGCGGCGCGGAGGGCAAGGGTTCTCTCTACATCTCGGGCGTGGGCTTTGACGACGTGGTTGTGCCCGTCGTAGTCAAGGCTTCCGAGGCTAAGGACGAACTGCTCGGCAGCGTATCCGAATCGGTGAACGAAATCGAAGCTTCCGATGCTCCCAAGAAGGACGCCAAGGCGGCAAAGCCCGTAAAGCCCGCCGCCCAGACGGTTGTCGACGACGGCTCGGCTCCCGAAAAGTAATTTTTTGACAAGCGGGGAGCGTCAAGGCGCGTCCCCGTTTTTTTTAATTAGAAAACGGCTTTGGGTAAAGCGGTTTTTGTCAAACAGACGTTTTGCCAAGCGGCTTAGGTGCTCTACAAACGGAAATTAAGCAACGGAGTAAAGATATGAAAAAAACGAAAAAAATTCTCGAAATAAAAAAATATCCCGAAACGCTCGACGAAAAGAGTTGCGACCAGCCCATCGAGGGCGCGTTTGAAGTAATGTCGGAGCGGCTTATGCGCATACAGCGCGACCTGCTAATGCCAGCGTTCATATTCGAGCACGAGAAAATCCAAAACACGATAACCTTTTTCGGCGCGTCCAGAATAAAGCCCGAGGAAGTCGCAAAAGCCGAGCTCGACGCCGCAAAGAAGGGCAGGGGCAAGAACGCCAAGGCGCAGCTCGAGGCGGCGAAAATGGCGTACGAAATGTCGAAGTACTACACCGCCGCAGAGGAGCTCGCCCGCAGGCTTCAGGAGTGGTCGAATACACTCGATTTGCCCGCCGACAAAAAATTCTACATAATGACTGGCGGCGGCCCTGGAATTATGGAAGCCGCCAACAAGGGCGCGTATCTTGCGGGCGGCAAACCCGTGGGCGCAACAATCGTCATTCCCGACGAGCAGAAGCGCAACAAGTATCTCGAGCGCGGCGTCTGGATTAACTTCAACTACTTTTTGATGCGCAAATTCTGGTTGCTGTTTTTCGCCAAAGCCCTCGTGGTTTTCCCCGGCGGGACGGGTACTTTCGACGAATTTTTCGAAGTCTTCACGCTTATGAAAACGCGCAAGACGAGCAACCCGAAGATTCCGACGGTTCTCTTCGGAAAGAAATTCTGGCAGAACAGCGTGAACTTCGACTGGCTCGTGAAAACCGACGTTATGACAAAGCGCGATTTGGATTTAATCCGCTACGCCGACACGGTCGACGAGGCTTTCGATTTCATCACAAAAAGTCTCGAGAAAAACCTCTCGCTCAGCGAAATTTAACCCGCCGAAAACCCCCGATAAAAATCGGGGGGTTTTCGCTTTCGGGCGGGCGTTTCTACTTGCCTGTTCGGGCGGAATTTTGCTAATATTTTCCGCAAATGCAATATTACGGAATTTTTAACGCCGCGCGGGCGGTTTTGTCGGGGATTCTCGGGAATCCCGCGGCTCTCGGCGCGCGGATTTTGGGGGCGGAGGTTTTATGAAGCTTTTGGATAGATATGTCTTTTGCGAATGGCTGAAAGTGTTTTTCGTCGCAATCGGCGTAACGCTCGGGATTCTCATTCTCCACGATATGTACGACAACCTCGGCAAGCTCATAAACTGGGGGGCGTCGACCGAGCAAATCTGCCTGTATTACGCGCTGCTTACCCCGACGCTCGTCCCCGTTGTTTTGCCGATAAGCCTTTTGCTCTCGCTCATATATGTGTTGGGTTCTCTGCACCGCAACAACGAAATCACCGCGATGCGCGCGGCGGGTATGAACGTCTTTAAAATCACGCGCTCTCTGTGGGTGGCGGGCGTGCTTTTGGCGGGGCTTTTGTTGTGGCTGAACGCCAACATTATCCCCCGATGCAAGGAAAATTCGCGCCTGCTCTACGAAAACGTGAAATTCGAGCAGGAGATGAAGCAGGTGGATATTTCGCAGGTCGGCAAGATTGGCGGACTGTGCTTCAACAACCGCAAAGACGGGCGGCTTTGGTATATGAATTCTTTCTCTATGGCGACAAACCGCGCGCGCGGCGTGACCGTTTCGTCGTTCGATTCGCGCAGCCGCGAGGTCTCCCGCGTGATGGCGCGCGAAGGGGTCTACGACGACGTCGACAAGTGCTGGTTTTTTCTCGACGGCCAGCAAATCCAGTTCGACCCCGAAACCCACCGCGCCACAAAAGCCGTAGGGTTCGACAAAAAATATTTCAGGGAATTCGGCGAGCAGCCCAACATAATGGTGCTTTCGATGCGTCGCCCCAAAGACCTGTCCCTCACCGAAACCCAGACGCTAATTGCCTCGATGGGCGACACTTCCGCGCCCGAGGCAATCCCGTATTTGGTGCGCGAGTATTCCATTTGGTTTAGCCCGTTTGCGTGCATAATCGTCGTGGCTATCGCGATTCCGTTTTCCGTTGCGGGAGTCCGCACTAACCCTATGGTCGGGGTCTCGAAGACGGTCGGGCTGTTTTTCGTATATTTTATTTTCGACAGCATACTTACGGCAATCGGCGGACGCGGGATAATCCCGCCGCTCTGGGCTGCGGCCATTCCCAATGTCGCGATGCTGGTTTTCGCGCTTAGTTTGTACAGAAAGGTAGTTTGATTTTATGCAATCCGATAAAAAATTGAAAGTTTTGATAGTAGGCAGCGGCGGACGCGAACACGCGCTCGTTCTTGCCGTTAAACGCTCCCCGCGCTTGGGCGGGTTGGTCTGCGCCCCCGGAAACGGCGGCATTGAGCGCGACTGCGAGGTCGCCGCAATCGATGCCGACGACATCGGCGCAATCGTAAAATACGCCAAGGAAAACGCGTTCGACTTCGTAATCAGCGGCCCCGAAGTCCCCCTTTCGCTCGGTCTGGGCGACAAGCTGCGCGCGGCGGGAATCCCCGTCTACGGCCCGTCGAAAAACGGCGCGATTCTGGAGGCGAGCAAGGCGTATTCCAAAAATTTCCTTAAAAAATACTCGATTCCGACAGCCGAGGGCAAAAACTTCACCGACGCCGACGAAGCCGAAAAGTACATCAGAAACGCCCCGTTCGACACTGTAATCAAGGCGAGCGGACTGGCGGCGGGCAAGGGTGTGGTAATCCCCGCAACCCGCGACGAAGCGGTCGCCGCCGCGCGCGAGATGCTCGAGGGCGGAGCTTTCGGCGACAGCGGCAGGGAAATAGTCGTCGAGGAAAAAATGGAGGGCGAAGAGGCGAGCATTATGCTGATGGTCTGCGGCGACAAATACGTTATGCTCCCCGCCAGCCAAGACCACAAACGCGTCGGCGAAGGCGACACGGGCTTGAATACGGGCGGAATGGGCGCGTACGCCCCCGCCGCCGTCGCGACGCCCGAGGTTCTCGACGCCGTCCGCAAAAACATTGTTGCGCCGACTCTCGCAGGGCTAATCAAAGAGGGCGTGGACTATCGCGGAACGCTCTATGTCGGGATTATGATTACAAAGAGCGGCCCGAAGGTCGTTGAATTCAACGTCCGCTTCGGCGACCCCGAATGTCAGGTGCTGATGCCGCTTCTGGAAAGCGACCCGCTCGAGCTTATGTACGACATCGCCTGCGGAAAGCTCGACGACTCGAAAGTCAAAATCGCCGACGGATTTGCGGCAATCGTCGTAATGTGCGCGGCGGGCTATCCCGACAAATACGCAAAGGGCGACGAAATCGAGCTGCCCGAATCCGTCCCCGCGAATTCCCAGATAATCCACGCGGGCACGAAGCGCGTTGACGGCAAAATCGTGACTGCGGGCGGGAGAGTCTTGGGGCTTACAGGCTTCGGAAAAACGCTCGAGGAGGCTCTCGCAAACGCCTATGCTTTGACCGATAAGGTGAAGTTCAAGGGCGGTTTCTTCCGTCGCGACATCGCGCACAGGGAGCTGGAGCGCAGGGCGAAAAAGTAATTTCTTTTTTCTTTTTTTTCTCCTGTTTTTGTTCCGCCGACTGAAGCTTGATTTTTTCGGTCGGCGGAGCGGTGCGGGACATCGGGGAATTGTCTCCGATTCTCCGCTTTTGCGTTCTTTTTTTAACGAAACTAAATACTATACATATGAAGAAAAAAATCCTATCCATATTGTCGTTATTCACCATTTCGTGCGTGTTTGCGGGGACGAACCGCATCGAATTTAGGGAAAATGAAAAACCCTTCCAAAACCCCGGACAGGGCTGGGCGGCGAACAGCGCGTACGCGCCCGACTACGGGCTCTTTTGCGGGGCGGGGTATGTCCGCTACGACTGGTCGACTCTCCAGCCGACTGAGGATTCTATTGATTGGGAGAGATTCGAAAAGGACATCAACAGTTTTGCCAAAAAAGGTATGCCGTTCTATTTCAGAATAATGACGGCAAACTTCCATTCGTGGAAAAAATATTCGTCGCCCGAATGGCTCTTTTTGAAGGGCGCAAAGGGCTACGACTACGAGGGCGTAAAATACAAACTCCCCGACGGAACGGAATCGACCGACCACGTTGTCCCCGATTTCTCCGACCCGATTTATCTCGAGACCCACGAAAAATTCATAAAAGCCCTCGCAAAACGCTACGACGGCGACCCGCGAATCGGGGGGCTCGACCTCGGCAGCTACGGCAACTGGGGTGAATGGCACTGCACGGGCTTCAAGGGGCTGAAAATGAAGAAAGCCCCGCTCGAAATCCGCAAGAGAATCGCGGATATGTATCTGAAAAACTTCAAAAAAACGGACATATTTTTTATGACCGACGACTACGAAGTTTTAGAGTATGCGCTTGGCAAGGGTAAAAAAGCGAAGGTCGGAATGCGCCGCGACGGGATAGGCTCGCCGTGGCATTTCAACCGCTGGATTGGCACGTTCCCGTACGAAAAAATAACGCGAATGGGCGATGTCTGGAAGGACAAGCCGGTTTTCTTCGAGTTCTTTTGCGGCGTGAAAGCCTTTCACGAAAAGGACTGGGACATCGCGTATTCGTGCGACTGGATTTTGAACAACCACGTTTCGCTCGTGAACGTCGGGCCGCTCGGGCCCCAAAACACCGAGGGAAAGGAGCGTGATGCGGTCGACAAAGTCTCGCGCTACGCGGGCGCGCGGCTTGTCGCAAAGTCGGCGGAAGTGTCCTTCGACGGCGGGAAAATCGAAGTCGTAATCGAGGGTGAAAACAAGGGTGCAAGCCGCATCTATCTGCCCTACAAAATGAAATACGAGCTGCGCGACTCTTCGGGGCAGGTCGTCTTCGAAAAGGTTTCCTCCAAAGATCCGCGCAAAATCCTGCCGTCCGAATTTACCGTCCGCGACTCCTTTAAAGTTGCGCTGAAATCGGGGCAGGAGTACTCGCTTTCGCTGCGCGTCTACCACACGAAAAAAATCTTCAAAGATTTTCGGTTTGCCGTCGAGGGTTTGAATGAGGACGGCTCGCTGCCGCTCGGAAAAATTTCGCTAAAATAGAAAGAAAAAAGAATGAAAAAAATATTGCCGCTCATTTTACCGCTTTTGCTTTGCGCGTGTTCTTCGCGCTTTGAATCGCAAACGACTTTCACCGAAAACACCGATGTCTTCCCGAACCCTGGTCAAGGTTGGGAGCGGTGCTTGGAAGAACGCGACGGACTCAATAACGTAAACTTCGGCGGCGGGTATTTGCGCTTTTGGTGGCGCGACCTCGAGCCCGAAGAGGGCAAGTACAACTGGCAGCCCGTCGACAAGGCAATCGAGCGCTTCGCCAAGCAAGGTTTGCCGTTTTATACGCGCATAATGTGCATCTCGACATCGGGGTATCCGCAAAGATGGCAGTCGCCCAAATGGGTCTTCGACAAAGGGGCAAAGTACACGGAAACAATCCTCGAAAAGCCCGCAAACAAAAAATTCCCCGACGGGAAAGTCCCCGTAATCGTCCCCGATTTCGCCGACCCGATTTTTATGGCGGCGCACGAAAAATTTATCAAGGCGTTTGCCGCCCGCTACGACGGCGACCCGCGCATCGGGGGAATCGACCTCGGCAGCTACGGCAACTGGGGAGAGTGGCATTGCTGGGGCTTGGGGCTCGGCGACTACGGGGCGGACATGTCTCCGCATTCGGTTGAGGTGCGCAAGGCGTGGGCGGATATGTACCTCAAAAATTTCAAAAAGACGCAGATAATTTCGATGACCGACGACGCGGCGATTCTCAAGCACAATATCGGCGACGGCGTGCCGCGCGTTGGAATGCGCCGCGACGGGGTAGGCTCGCCGAGTCACTTCAAAACGTGGATAGGCGCGAAGCGTTATTCGAAAATTCCGAATATGGGCGAAGTCTGGAAATATCAGCCGATAGTTTTCGAGTCTTTCCAAAGCGTCGACAAGATGAAAAGCTGGGGCTGGGACATTCTGTTTTCGCTCAACTGGATGCTCGAAAACCACGTTTCAATCGTAAACGAAGGTCCGTTCCAGCCGCACCAAATAAAGGCGGGCACGCCCGAAGCCGAGGCTTTGCGCAATGTTGATTTATACGCGGGAGCGAGGCTCGTTCCGCAGGCGGCGAATCTTTTTTACCACAATGGAAAAATGGACGTGAAATTGGTAGGCGTCAACAAGGGCGTCGCCAAAATTTACCTGCCGTACGAGTTTGTCTACGAAGTGCGCGGGGCGGACGGCGCGCTTGTCGCGGAAAAGGTCTCGAAGTGCGACCCGCGCTCGATTCTTACGGGTGAGTTCGAGATTTCCGACAGTTTTGACTTGCCGCTCGAGAAGGGCAAAGATTATAGTATTTCCTTACGCGTGCGGAACATTGCCAAGGTATTGCGCGACTTCCGTTTTGCCGCGAAAAATCTGAACGAGGACGGCTCGCTGCCGCTCGGAAAATTTTCATTAAGATAGAAAAATAAAAAAGGGAGGAAAAATGGAAAAATTATTGCCGATAGTATCGTCGCTTTTGCTCTGCGCATGCGCGACGCACGTCGAGACGCAAACAGCTTTCACCGAAAACACCGAGGTTTTCCAAAACCCCGGTCAAGGCTGGGAGCGATTCGGGCACAACACTCCGTCGAAAAATAAGGTTAATTTCGGCGCGGGCTATATGCGCTATATGTGGAAGCAGCTCGAGCCCGAGGAAGGCAAATATAACTGGAAACCGATTGACGACGCCATCGCAAGTTTTTCAAAAGACGGACTGCCGTTTTACTTCCGAATAATGTGCGTCTCGACTTCGGGGTATCCCGAAAAGTTGCAGTGGCCGAAGTGGGTGATGGACAAGGGGGCGAAGTATCACGAGGTTCTTTTGAAAAAGCCCGCAATTTCAAAATATCCCGACGGCAAAGTTCCGTACATCGTCCCCGAATTTGCCGACCCGATTTTCATGCAGGCGCACGAAAATTTTATAAAGGCGCTCGCCGCGCGCTATGACGGCGACCCGCGAATCGGGGGTATCGACCTTGGCAGCTACGGCAACTGGGGCGAATGGCATTGCGCGTGTTTGGAGCTGGGCAACTACGGCGGGCACAGAGCGGCGCACTCGGAGGAAGTCCGCAAGGCGTGGGCGAATATGTATCTTAAAAATTTCAAAAAGACGCAGATAATTTCGATGACCGACGATGCCGCGATTTTGAAATACAATATCGGTGACGGCGCGCCGCGCGTTGGAATGCGCCGCGACGGGGTCGGGTCGCCGAGCCATTTTAAAGCGTGGATAGGTTCGGAACGTTATTCGAAAATCCCGAATATGGGCGAAATTTGGAAAACGCAACCCGTCGTTTTCGAGTTCTACGGTACGTGGAATAATATGAGAGATAACGGTTGGGACATACCGTATTCGTTCCAGTGGCTGCTCGACAACCATGTTTCGATTGTAAACGAAACTCCCGTACAAATAAAAACCGACAAAGAGCAAAAATTGCTAAACGACATAAATCTTTATGCGGGCGCGAGGCTCGTCCCGCAGTCGGCGAATGTCGTCTACCACGACGGAAAGATGGACGTGAAATTGGTAGGCGTCAACAAGGGCGTCTCCAAAATTTACCTGCCGTACGAGTTTGTCTACGAAGTGCGCGGGGCGGACGGCGCGCTTGTCGCGGAAAAGGTCTCGAAGTGCGACCCGCGCTCGATTCTCACGGGCGAGTTCGAGATTTCCGACAGTTTTGACTTGCCGCTCGAGGAGGGCAAGGATTATAGTATTTCCTTACGCGTGCGGAACATCGCCAAGGTATTGCGCGACTTCCGTTTTGCCGCGAAAAATCTGAACGAGGACGGCTCGCTGCCGCTCGGAAAAATTTCATTAAAATAGAAAAATAAAAAAAGGAGGAAAAATGGAAAAATTGTTGCCGATACTATCGTCGCTTTTGCTATGCGCGTGCGCGGCGCATGTCGAAACGCAAACGGCTTTCATCGAAAATACCGAGGTATTCCAAAACCCAGGTCAGGGCTGGGAGCGGTATAACAACGAAAATACGCCGTCGAAAAACAAGGTAAATTTCGGCGCGGGATATATGCGTTATCGGTGGTGCCATCTCGAGCCCGAAGAGGGAAAATATAATTGGAAGCTGCTAGACGACGCAATAGAAAGCTTTGCAAAAGACGGACTTCCGTTTTATTTCCGCATAGCGTGTGTAAGCACTTCGGGCTATTCCTCCAAATGGGTGTCGCCCAAATGGGTATTCGATAAAGGGGCAAAATATACCATTCTAAATCTCAAAATAAAGCCCAATAAAGAATTTCCCGAAGGGCTCGCCCCGTTGGCTGTTCCCGATTTCGCCGATCCGATTTTCATAAAGGCGCACGAAAAATTCATACAAGCGCTCGCCGCCCGCTATGACGGCGACCCGCGAATCGGGGGTATCGACCTTGGCAGCTACGGCAACTGGGGCGAATGGCATTGCTGGGGCTTGGGGCTGGGCAACTACGGCGGGCACAGAGCAGCGCACTCGGAGGAAGTCCGCAAGGCGTGGGCGGATATGTATCTTAAAAACTTCAAGAAGACCCAGCTGATTTTCATGAGCGACGACGCTCCGATTTTGGCGTACGATCTGGGCGGCGCGGAAAATCCGCGCGGCGGGGTGCGTCGCGACGGGGTCGGCTCGCCGAACCACTTCCGAAATTGGATTGGCTCAAAGCGTTATGAGCAGATTCCGTATATGGGTGAAATTTGGAAAAAACAGCCGATGGTTTTCGAATATTTCGCAAGCGTAAATCTCATGCGGAAAATGGGTTGGGATATGCCGTTTTCGCTCAAATGGATTCTCGACAACCACGTTTCTATTGTGAACGAAATTCCGCTCCAACCCGCCCAATTTGCCGAGGGCACGCCCGAAGAAAAGGCATTGCGGCAAATCGACCTTTACGCGGGCGCGAGGCTCGTTCCGCAGTCGGCAAATGTCGTCTACCACGACGGGAAGTTGGACGTGAAGGTTGTAGGCGTCAACAAGGGCGTCGCCAAAATTTACCTGCCGTACGAGTTCGTCTACGAAGTGCGCGGGGCGGACGGCGCGCTTGTCGCGGAAAAGGTCTCGAAGTGCGACCCGCGCTCGATTCTCACGGGCGAGTTCGAGATTTCCGACAGTTTTGACTTGCCGCTCGAAAAGGGCAAAGATTATAGTATTTCCTTACGCGTGCGGAACATCGCCAAGGTATTGCGCGACTTCCGCTTCGCCGCGAAGAATCTGAACGCGGACGGCTCGCTGCCGCTCGGGAAAATTTCACTAAAATAGAAAAACAAAAAAGAATAAAAATGAAAAAATTATTGCCGTTAATCTCCTCGCTTTTGTTGTGCGCGTGCTCGACCCACGTCGAAACCCAGACTGCATTCACCGAAAACACCGATATCTTCCCGAATCCTGGTCAGGGCTGGGAGCGATTCGGGCACAATACGCCGTCGAAAAACAAAGTCAATTTCGGCGCGGGATATATGCGCTATCTTTGGAAGCAGCTCGAGCCCGAAGAAGGCAAATACAACTGGAAGCCGATTGACGACGCCATCGCAAGTTTCTCGAAAGACGGTCTGCCGTTCTACTTCCGCATAATGTGCGTCTCGACTTCGGGGTATCCCGAAAAATTGCAGTGGCCGAAGTGGGTGATGGACAAGGGCGCGAAGTATCACGAGGTCGTGCTCAAAAAGCCCGCAAATACAAAGTATCCCGACGGCAAACTTCCGTACATCGTCCCCGAATTCTCCGACCCGATTTTCATGGCGGCGCACGAAAAATTCATCAAAGCACTCGCCGCGCGCTATGACGGCGACCCGCGAATCGGGGGAATCGACTTGGGCAGCTACGGCAACTGGGGTGAATGGCATTGTGCGTGTTTGGAGCTGGGCAACTACGGCGGGCACAGAGCCGCGCACTCGGAGGAAGTCCGCAAGGCGTGGGCGGATATGTACCTCAAAAACTTCAAGAAAACCCAGATTATATTTATGACCGACGACGCCCCGATTTTGGCGTACGATTTGGGTAGTGCGGAAAATCCGCGCGGGGGTATGCGCCGCGACGGCGTCGGGTCGAAGTACCACTTCAAAAACTGGATTGGCTCGGAGCGCTACAAGCTAACTCCCTACATGGGCGAAGTCTGGAAAAAACACCCGATTGTATTCGAATATTTCGGTACGGTCGAATACATGCAAAGTCAGGGTTGGGATATGCCGTTCTCGCTCCAGTGGGTTCTCGACAACCACGTTTCGATTGTCAACGAAGGCCCTCTCCAGCCCCACCAATTCAAGGCGGGCAGCGAAGAGGAAAAACTCCTGCGCAAAATCGACCTTTACGCAGGCGCGAGACTCGTCCCGCAGTCGGCGAATGTCGTCTACCACAACGGAAAGTGGAACGTGAAAGTCGGCGGCGTCAACAAGGGCGTTTCCAAGATTTACCTGCCGTACGAGTTTGTCTACGAAGTGCGCGGGGCGGACGGTAAAGTTGTCGCGGAAAAGGTCTCGCAGAAAGACCCGCGCTCGATTCTCCCTGGAGAATTCGAGATTTCCGACAGCTTTGATTTGCCGCTCGAAAAGGGCGGGGAATACACACTCTCCCTGCGGGTTCGCAACACAAACAAGGTATTGCGCGACTTCCGTTTTGCCGCGAAAAATCTGAATGCGGACGGCTCGCTGCCGCTCGGAAAAATTTCACTAAAATAGAACACAAATGAAAAAATTATTGCCGATAGTTGCGGCGTTTGCGTTGTGCTCGTGCACGCAAATCGCACAATCACAAATAACATTCACCGAAAACACCGACATCTTCCCGAACCCTGGTCAGGGTTGGGAACGGTTCAGTACAAAAAACACGCCGTCGAAAAATAAGGTCAATTTCGGCGCGGGCTATAATCGCTTTCTTTGGCGCGATCTCGAGCCCGAAGAGGGTAAGTACAACTGGAAGTTAATCGA
>DJPO01000096.1 GCA_002437405.1 Opitutia bacterium UBA6410
CTAATTATAGGGTACGGTTCAAATCGGCGGCGGGCGTTTTATTATTTGTGCGATTGTTCGGCGCGCCTGAAGGAGTCGCGCCACTTGTCGCGGTGGTTTAGTATCCAGTCGAACAACGCCTTGTCGTAGCCGATGTCGTGTCCGGCCTTTTCGGATTCGAGCCACTTGTGCTTGAGGATTTCCGCCCTTTCGGCGAGAAATTCCTTATACACGTCGGAGCGGCGGAGCGCTACATCGCTCAAAGAATCCACTGTCGATTTTGTACGTTTCATTGCGTTTTCGTATTCTTCGGAAAACATTGACCGCCATTTCCGCATTTTTCAACAAAAATTTCTTGAAACTACGGAATTTTGACCGCAATTTAATGTTTTCCGAATTCACCACTAAAACCGAATCAACCGCAAAATTTTTATGACCGAATACGAACCGCCAATGGTTTTGTCGCTGCTTGTCTGCGACACCGTTATCACCGACGCCCAAAGCGGCAAGAAGTCGCTCATCGGGCTATTCAATTCAATCGGCGCGGTGCGTTATCCCTACCTTTTGCCGCGTTTTTTCATATTCGTTTCGCTGACAAACGGCAACGGCGACGTGGAATTTAAGGTTCGACTCCAAGCGGGCAACGGCGACACGGTTTTCGACCTCCCGGGGAAAGTTCCGTTCAAGACGCCACTCGACGCACCAGAAATCGTCTTCGACATTCAAAACCTCGTGATAAAATCGACGGGAACGTACGAGCTGCAAATAATCTGCGACGACGTTCCGATTGCCTCGCGGCTGATAACTTTCCGCCAAATAACGCCGCCCGAGCCGAGAAAATAGCGGTGGGAAAGGAAGAAAAAGCCTTCGTTCTGAAGACTGCCCCCTGCTGCGAGCCAGACCTCTTCTAAGTCCGCCCCAGCCCCGCCCTACTCTTCGAGCGCGATGCCGCCCGAAATGCGGATACTGCGCGATGTGCGCTTGGCAAAATCGGGGTTGTGGGTAATCAATAGCAGCGATGTTTCGCCGCGCCCGCACAGCCCCAGCAAAAGCTCCATAACGCTTTCGCCCGTGCGCTCGTCGAGATTGCCGGTCGGCTCGTCCGCAAGAATCAACGCGGGGGAGTTCATCAGCGCGCGGGCAATCGCCACCCTCTGCCTTTCGCCGCCCGAAAGACGGCTGGGCAAGTAGCGGATTCTGTGCGATAGCCCGACATATTCCAAAAGCGATTCCGCCCGCTCGCGGCTCTCGCCCCGCTTGTATTTGCCCGCTATCCTCGCGGCAAATTCCACATTTTCGCGCGCGTCGAGCTCGGGGACAAGACAGCAGTTTTGGAAGACAAAGCCCATAAACTCCGCCCGTTTGCGCGACTGGCGGGAGTTTGGCAGATTGTCGACGCGTTCGCCGCGCCAGAAAACTTCGCCAGAGTCCGCGGACTCCAAGCCCGCCAAAATATTCAAAAACGTCGTCTTTCCCGCGCCGCTCTCGCCCGAAATGCTTACGCTCTCACCCGCAAAAACGTCGAGCGACGCACCTTTCAGAACCTCGGTTTTCCCGCCGTCGGGCGATTTGAACGCCTTGCGGATTTCGAGCGCGGACAAAATTTTAGCCTCATTCATTGCGCATTGCCTCCGATGCCTTCAAACGCGCCGCGCGCAAAGCGGGCAGCAGCCCCGCGAGAGTACACAGCACAATCGAAAATCCGCAAGCCCAAAGTGCGTCGCCAAGTTCGTATTTTACGGGCAGGCGCGCGAATTGGTAGAACTCGATCAAAGACTCGCGCCCGACAATGAATTCGGCAATCGGCGCGCGGAAATGCAACAGCAAAAGCGTCAGCAAAATCCCGCCAATCGAGCCGAAAAGACCTATCAAAAATCCCTGAAAACAGTAAGTGCCCGCCACCTGCATCGGGCGCGCGCCCATCGCCGCGACAAGCCCGATTTCACGAGTCTTGCGCAGCACCGAAGTGTAGAGCGATATGCAAATCGAAAACGACGCCACCAAAATTATCAAAAATATAATCAGCGACATCATAACCTTTTCCATTTTTATGACGCGCAAAAACGCCTCGTTCGCCCCCAGCCACGTCGAAACCGAATAGTTGTACGGAACAATCGACTCCGAAACGAGCTTTTTGACGAACGCCTTCGGGTTTTCCGCCGCCGAATCCTTCAGCCGCAAAACAACCGAATGCGAGCCGTCGCCGAGGTTGTACAAGTCGCGCATGCGGCGTAGCGACACGAGCGCTATATTAGAGTCCACCTGCGAATAGTCCGTCGCAAGCAACCCGACGACTTCGAGCGAAGCCGCCATCGGGACTTCGTCGCGCTTGAGGTTGTCGAGCATTGTTGGCGAAAACACGTCCACTTTCTCGCCAACGCCAATCCCCGCGTTTGCGGCGAGCCGCTGCCCCAAAATCACGGAGTCGTCGTCCAAATCGTCAATCGACCCCATTTTCACGAAATTCTTTTCGCGAACGGGCACAGCGGATTCGCCCGAAACGGTGTCGTAGCTGCGCAACATCGGGAAAATCGGGACGTTGTTTGCCACCATCATAACGGGCCCCTGCGCGACGCACTCGACCGCCGCGACTTCAGGAAGAGCCTTCAGCCGCCCGACGAGCTTTTCAAGCGAATACATCGGCCGTCCGTAATTGCGTATTATAATGTCGCCCGAAGTGTCGCGCAATTTGACCGATATTTCCGAGTGGAAGCCGTTCATCACGCTTTGCGTGCCGAAAAGCCCGAGCACGCCGAGCGCAACCCCCAATAGCGAGACCGCCGCGAAAAACGAAACGAATCTGCCCGTCGGGAAAAGTTGCTTCAGCGCAATGTATAGCCACCACTTCATCGCAACCCGCCGATTATTCGGGTTTGAGCGACGGGAACAAAATGGTGTCGCGGATATTCGCCGCCCCCGTGAGGAGGATTATGAGTCGGTCGATGCCGATACCCATACCGCCCGCCGGCGGCATACCGTATTCGAGCGCCGTGAGGAAGTCCTCGTCGAGCTTCTGGCGTTCCTCGCCGACCTGCGCTTCGAACATTTCGCGCTGGATAAGCGGGTCGTTCTGTTCGGAGTACGCGGGGGCGATTTCCTGCCCGTTGATGCAAAGCTCGAAAACGTCGAGAACGCGGCTGTCCTGCTGGTTGATTTTCGCCAGCGGGCAGAGTTCGCGCGGGACGTTGAGAACGAAAGTCGGCTGGACGAGCTTGGGCTCGACAAGTCTGCCGTAGACGTCGTCGGTGATTTCGTGCGGCTGCTTGGAGGCGTCGGTTTCGACCCCGAGCTTTGTGGCAATCGCAACCTTTTCCGCGTTGGAAATTTCGAACCAATTCGGAGTGTTCGTGGCTTCGCGAACCAAGTCCATATACGTCGCCTTGCGCCATTCTCCACCGAGCTCGATTGTGCCGCCGTCCGCGCGCGCAATCTGCGTCGTGCCCAGAACCTTTTCGCAAATCGAGGTAATCAGCGACTGGATAAGCTCCATCATTCCGTTGTGGTCGGAATACGCCTGATAGACTTCGAGCATCGTGAATTCGGGATTGTGGCGGCGGTCGAGACCTTCGTTGCGGAAGACTCTGCCCATTTCAAAAACCTTGTCGAACCCGCCGACGAGCATTCTCTTTAAATAGAGCTCGAGGGCGATGCGCAGATAGAAATCGCGGTCGAGGGCGTTCATGTGCGTGATGAACGGACGCGCCGCAGCCCCGCCCGCAACGTTGTGCAGCGTGGGGGTCTCGACTTCGACAAACCCGCGCGACCAGAAGAATTCGCGAATCTGGCGCTGGATTTTCGTGCGCAGGAAGAAACGCTTTCTGGATTCGTCGTTGACGATAAGGTCGAGGTATCTCTGGCGGTAGATTTGCTCGCTGTCGGTGAGTCCGTGCCACTTTTCGGGGAGCGGACGCAGGCTCTTTGCAAGCATCTTGTAGTCGGTAACGCGCACCGTCACTTCGCCTGTCTTGGTCTTGAAGAGCTTGCCCTTCGCGCCGATGATGTCGCCGACGTCGAGGAACTTTTTGAACCAGTCGTTGTAGACGCCTTCGGGGAGGGCGTCGCGCGCAAAATAAAGCTGGATTACGCCGTCGCGGTCTTTGATTTTAACAAAGCTCGCCTTGCCCATGAGGCGGAACACCACAACTCGCCCCGCAACACTGACTTCGTGCGCGGAGTTTTCGCCCTCGGGCGTGGATTCGTCGAAAGATTCGATTGCCTCTTTTGAAGTGTGGGACTGCTCCCAATTTTGGCGGAACGGGTCGTACCCCAATGCGCGCATTGCGTCGAGCTTGCCTTTTCTTACGGCAAACAAATCGTGGGAATTGTCTTCAGTTGTCTTAATATCTTCGCTCATTTTGGAAAACGTTATTGCGCGACTATTTCAAATTCCCGAAATATTCGCAACCCTTTTTTGTGAAAATCGCGTCCCCGCCCGACCGCCGCGCCCCGAAGCCGACTGCCGCAAAAAAAACGCGGCGCAGGAGCGGGCATTCAGCCCCTCCTCCGCCGCGGAGAAGTAAATTTTTTAGCGCTCAAAAACGACCGTCGTTATCGAGCGCGGCATAAGCCCGAATTCCGCCGTCTTTGCAGAGATTTTTTTATCCCCGATAAACTTTAAGTCTTCGTCTTTCGAGGTGCGGTAAAATTTTGCGCTTTTAAAATTCCCGTCGAGCTTGAGCGAAACATTTTTCGGAGCAAATCCCGAATGGACAAACACAGCTACAACGCGCTTTTCGTCGGGCGAAACAAACGCGCTTCCCGCAACTTCATAGAAATCGTCCGCACCCAAAAGTTCGATGCGCTTGTCCCCAGGACGGACGAATCTGGAGAAATTGCCCAACCCCCACAATAGCTTCGTGGCAAACGCCTTTCCGCCGCCGGTAAAATCTTCGCCGCCGTTTTTCAAAACCACTCCGGTCAGGGCGTGCGAACCGCCGATTTCAACGCCTTTCCAGTATCCCCAAGCCGTTGCCCCCGCGATATTAAAGTCGGCAACGATTATTCTTCCCATAAGCAATACGGCTTGAAGCCCGTTTGAATCGCCCTGCTTGTAGTCGAACGTAAACCCGTCCATCGGAATGCGGAAATGCGGGAGCAGACACCACTCGCTTTGCTGGAATTCGACGCCGTAGCGGTCGAGCTCCTCCTTCAAATTTCTGCGGACATCGCGCAATACTATATTAGTACTGTGGGAATAATAACTATGCCCGCTTATCATACGCGGCAAATGCTTCAAATCGCCGATATAATCGGGCGAATCCTTGTCGAAAAACGCCCGAATTTGCCTGTCGGGGGCATTCCCGTCGGTAAAGAGATTCATCGGCGTGGGAATGGATACATCATATATATCATACAGGTCGCGCAAATCGTGCGCTTCGCATATATAGATTTTAACTTTATCAAGTTTTCGATTCGAAAGCGATACGTCCCAAGCCCTCGCCATCTTCGCAATTTCCGAATTGCGCCAAATCGACCCCCCCTGAGACTTGCAGTTAAGCCAGCCGCCTTGCGGTTCGTTTATAGGACTTATATAACGGACATTATACCCTTCTTTCGAAAAATGTTCGGCGACATCGGCAAGATAATCGGCAAAAAGTCCGTACGCATCTTCGCGCAAATTCGCCCTTTCCTCCGAACAATAACCCTTCCCGTTCTTGGTGAAATTTAGCGGCGGAGTGTTCGAAAAAAATAAAATTCCCTCGCAGCCGTATTCGCGCGATTTCTCCATAAAATAACGCTGCCCCGCACACTTGCTCCAATCATACGAAGTCAAATCGGCGGATTGGAAGGATTCCGCGCGGCGGCGAACCAAACGTATGTCGCAATCTTTCTGCTCCAAAGTCCCGCCGCCCAAATTGACGCGCCACAGCGAAAGCCCGATTCCCTCGGGATTCCCCGATTCGTCAAAATTTTTGCTAAACAACCACTTGGCAATCTTGCCCTTTTCGGATTCGTCAAAATATTTTCCGACAAAATTGCCGCTCCATGCGTCCGCCGCGGCAAAATTATCTATGGTCTGAAATTTTTTCCCAGCATCCAAAGCCATATTAAGACACTGCAAAGAATTTTCCGCGGAATACGCATTGATAGCGACCAATACCGCCCCCAATATCCCCCATAAACGATAAAAACAAGTATTTTGAATTTTCATAAATATATGAAGAAAAAAAAAAAAACGAAAAAATTTCAACAAAAAATCAAAAAAAAAAGCTTATATTCCGTCGGAAGAAAGGAAATCGGCGGCGAAATCCTCGGGCGACTTCCCCGCCCTCTCGGCGGCGGCGATGAATTCGTCGTAATTTTTGAAATCGCGCGTCGCCACAACAACCTTCGAAAACGGCTTGGGTAAAATGAATTTGTCCCACGCTCTATTTATAGTCCAATAGGCGGACGGAGTTATCCGCAGCAGCAAAATGCGCACCCCGCTCTCCTTCGCGACGGAAAGAAACCCCGACTTGCATTTGTACCGCGGGCCTCTCGGGCCGTCGGGAGTAATAAATATGTCGGAAGTTGTTTTGAGAGTTGAAATCATCTGAATAATCGCATGCGCCCCGCCGCGCTTGGAAGAACCGCGAATCACCCCGATACCCAGAAAACGGAAAAACGCACACAAATAAGCGCCGTCGCGACTTGCGCTGACAAGCCCAGACATAGGCAAATCGGGTCTGAAAATATATTTGCACATGGGCAGAAAGAAAATCCTGTTGTGCCAAGCAAGCCCTATCAGTCGACTCGGATCGCGCAATTGTGCAAGCGCAACGGCGTCGGACGCGCGCATACGGACAGTAGCCTGCCAAAGACGCAAAATCAGATAAACGGGGAAGAGAAGCAAATAATGCCGCCACGACGGCGCGGAAATGTCAGCAGAAAAAGCCATACGAAGAAAAAAGAAATAAAAAGCGGCAAATGTCGATAGAAAAACGCCGGCCAACGCGACGTGTTTCGAAAAAAAATCAAAAACACAACAAACTGATAAAAAACAAGAAAAACCCGCGCCCAGAAAAAAGCGTCCGAAAAAAGAAAAAAAATAGAAAAAACGAGTTGACAACAAAAAGAAAAAATGCCTTAATGGACGAATAATCAAAGGGGTGGTAGTTCAGTTGGTTAGAACGCCTGCCTGTCACGCAGGAGGTCGCGAGTTCGAGTCTCGTCCATCCCGCCACTTTAAAGAATAAAAAAGGCTGATTTGCAGTAAGTTGCGAGTCAGCCTTTTTTTGTGGCTTTCCATAGCCAAATTTCAACTTGTTGATAGCCAGATTAAAACAATAACCAATTTCCAATAAAACGACAACTGCACGGCAACTGAGTCTGCGCCGAACAAAGTGGCGACACCATTGAACTGCCCCTTTTGCAGGCAACAGAAAGCCCTTTGCGAGAATCACAAAGGGCTTGAGTTCGGAATGTTTATTGGGCGTTTACAGTTTCTGGTTTTACATAGTCCGACGGATAAATGTTAAAGTATTTCACCGCGTCGTCATGCTTTGCGACGCCCAAATAGTGCTCGAATAAAATATCCGTATGCCTGTGCGATATTATGAGCGCGGTGTCGGTAAAGTTCCTGTGAAGCGCGACGTGATAGCTCACAAAGCTGTGTCTAAATGCGTTGTGCGGCGGAAACTTTACCTTGTCCGCCAATCCTTTTTTTACGTCTTCTGCACTCACTAAAAGTCCTGCCCTGCGATACGCCAATTCTCTGCGTCTTTTAAACTTTCTTTCGCACATTGTAAATGCGCTCGGAGGTGTTCGTTCCAGCCAAGCCCAAAGGTTGTCTGGAAGATTTTCGATAAACTGGCGGCGGTTCTTCTTTGTCTTTCCCGCAGGCGTTTCTATTCCGCGTTCCTTAAAGTTGATTTCTTCATACGCCACGCGGGTTATGGCGGAACTTCTCATTCCTGCGAATAGCCCCAACGCCATAAGTCCGCAAATTTCTGGGTCGTAGTTTTCGTTTGCCCGAAGCAGTTGTTCTACATCTTCAACTTTCAATATCCCGATTTCCCCGCGCACTATGCGTTCTACTGGCAGCTTTACTGCGACATTTTTGCTCAGCCATTCCCTGTCGTCGAAATACGACCACGCCGCGCGGATTATATCTTTGTAGTTTGTTTTCGTCTGCCCGCTGTATGGCAGTTTGTTTATCCAAGCCACAAGTTCCTTTCGCGATATGTGGTCCAAGAAAACATCGCCGAAAGTTTCGCAAAACATTTCGAGAATGCGCCTAACTCTCACGATATGGCTTCTGGGGCGTTTGGCGTCTTTCAATGCGAATATGTAGCTATTGCAGGCGTCGAACGTCGTGATGAGTTCCCTCGTCTTGTGGTTTTCTACCCAGAAATGCCAGATATCGCGAAACGTTATGTCGTCGCCTTTTGCGGCTTTTATTTGGGCGACTTCGCTGATTTCGGACTTCGTCATTTTTAGCAGGGCTTCAAATTGATACTCCTCCAAGAAGTCGTATGTTTTGATAAATTCTTCGCGGGCATCGTATGTCTCGAAGAATCTCGCCAATCTTTGTCCATTTACTCGCCAAGCCACCTTGAACGGGGCTTTGCGACCTTCACAATATGATTTTGTAATATGAGCCATAGTTCCTATATTATAAAACCATTTGTTGATACTTGCAAGATTATTATAAACAATCTATTGCAAAATTCCGTCGAAAATTTGGGAGCGAATGCGCGTTGACTTGTATTCGCGGGCGGTGATTGGGAAATTTGCCGAAATAACGCCTTCTTTGCAACTGAACGCCGATTCTGGGAATCCGAAAAAATCCCTGAATTTAGCATTCAAGCGGCTTGTGTATCGCGGCAGATTCCTTGTGTCGTATCCGACCAAATCCTTTCGCAACGCGCACGCGCAAACGACCTTCCAGCTGAAACTGACGTCGCTCGTATCGTTGCTTTTGAAAATCGAAATATCCGAATAATGCGCCCTGAGCGACTTTGCGCCGTAGATAATTTTTATTTCAGACGGAGAAACTAAATCCATACTAAGCGCGCCAAGCGTCAAATTTGCGGGTGTCGGCAAATTCGCTCCCCGCCAAGAATAGAATGCCGTATTGTTTGACTGTTTCGTTCTTGCGGAATGTTGACGGAACTTGCCATTCTCTTTGAATCCGTCCACGCCGAAATCCACTATCGATTCCAATGCTACGGCTCTTCCGCGATTTTCGGCGATGAACATTTCCGTTTCGCGGTCGATTTCATCGAAATAAATCACTACTGGAACATCCCCGTTCAAAACGGACTTTGTATATTCAATGAACTTCGGCTTCGAGAAATAGAAAAATACTTTGCCCGCCGACGAATTACCGAGATAAAAACCGTCGCAATCGTATCCCCTGAATTTACCAAAGCTTTTTCCAAGCTGTGAAACATCGCTTGAAACTCCCAAAATCCGCGAAATATGAAGCGCAAACGCCGTTTTGTTGAACGACACTCTCAACGCGTCTGTTGCGGACATTTCAAAATAGTCGCCGAACTCGTTTACTGCAACATATCCACTTTGACATTGCGAAACATTGTAGCTGGTGTTTTCAATAAAGATTTCCGAAACGCATTCTCCGTTCGGCGAATATTGCAACGCGCCGACTTTCTCCAAGACCCGTTTCTTCTTTTCGCCAAGCAGTTCGCGCCACTGTAAATTACAAAGCGGGAGATTTTGCGCCGTTTGCCACCAAGATTTCAAGTTCTTCATAAGACGTGTCCCTTATTAACCCTTTGCTTGTGAAAAATCTTTCGACGAGTTCTTCGTCGCAACCTGTCTGAATTTTCGAGCGATACGCATTTGAAATTGTCGCCCTGTATTTCCTGTCCGAACCCATAAACGTGAATTCAAACGTAGCCGAAACAATTTCCGAATCGTCACGTTCCATAGTATCGAAAAGCGCGAAGTTCACAAACCCGCTATACGAAAGCCTACAACCATCTTTGATTTCTGTATACGCTGCAACCCTTACCGTTTTTATTTCAGCCGCAAATTCGCCGAGAGCCAATACATCGTATGATTTCAATTTGCGAAGATTGTATTTGCCGTTAAGCACATACATCACTCCGCTGCCCAATACTTCCGCGAACAGGCTTTTGTAGATTTCCGAAAGGCGTTTGCTTGTGTAACGGGTATAAATGGAAAGTTCCCCTGTTTTACAATCGAGGCGTAAGATGTCCATATTCTGCGGGTGATAGCGGACAAGCGATTCTTCGTCGCAATCACTTATGGCGTTTTCGACCCTGATATTTGCCGCGTGAAATATGCAGTAGTAGGCGAATTTTCCAATCTTATGCGAATGAATTTCCACAAAAGAAAGTCCTGTATTTGTCTTAAAATATCCGCACAAGAGCATTCGCAAACGCTCTACTTGAAAGCCGTCAAGCGGCGGTGTTTCTTGAAATTTTGTAGGGCGAAAACTTATGTAGTAGTGGGCTTCCTGCGCGGTTTTCAGCGATTCTATAATTTGACAATGCCTGTATGTTTTGTCGACACAAACAAGCTTGAACGCCAACTCATACAAATTGTCGTTCGGGTTTACAGCCACACCCAACTCGCGCAAATGATTCTCTACAAATTCGCGAAGCTCGGGCTTTGCGGTTGTATGTAAATGGTATAACTTTTCCCCTACGTCGGTTGGACAGTTGTCGTAAAGATATTTCGCAAGCTTGGAATAGTCGAAGCGGGTTTTACCGTGTTCTTCGTTCCAGATTCCAAACTTTTGCAGGGAATCTTTGAAAGAAACGAACAGTAGTTCGTTATTCGCAGTCCCCAGTTTCCGCAAAAGCGTGGGCGCGATAAAAGACTTTAATGTAGCCATTTTTCATAAGACCTTTCAGTTAATTTTGTCGCTCTTCGTCAAAGATAGTGG
>DJPO01000037.1:0-1842 GCA_002437405.1 Opitutia bacterium UBA6410
AACCCGACCGCCGAGCTCCCCGTTTTCGCCTATTACGGGGCGGACAGAAATACGTCGGGATTCTCCGCGCCGCGCCCGTCGGAGGGAATGGATAGAATCGGAGTCTACAAAAACGCGTTCGACGCGGGGACGAACTTCGACGATTTCGCAAAATGGTTTGCCGCAGTTCTCGCCGAGCGCGAAGCGGCTGTCGCCCGAGCCGCGCAGTTGCCGCTAAAGCAGGGCAACAAAATGCGCGACGAAATCGCGGCGCAATACGGATTCATCTCGGCGATAAAAACGGCTCTGCGCGAGTTCTCCCCGACCCTCGAGGGCTTCTATGTCGAGGACGGCAAGCTGTTCGTAAAGCCGCGCGGAATCCCCGCCGAATACCTTTCGCAGGGCGAAAAGAGCGTCGCCGCGCTGATTTCCGACATCGCGCTGAGAATGGCGGGCGCGAATCCCCAAATGCGCAATCCGCTCACGACCGACGCAATCATAATGATTGACGAAGTCGACATTCACCTGCACCCCGACTGGCAGGCGCGGATCGTAAAATTTCTGCCCAAGACTTTCCCGAAAACGCAGTTTATAGTATCGTCGCACTCGCCGTCGGTTTTCTCGGCGGTGAAGTCGCTCTACAAGCTCGACGAGGGGCGCGACGGCACGACGCATATCGAATACAGTCCGCAGTACGGGCGCGCCCCGTCCGACATTCTCGGGACATTTATGAACGCCGAACGCGAAAGCTCGCTCGGCGGGGAAATCGCCGCGATGTACGAGGCAATCGACAACCGCGACGGCGCAAAGGCTATGCGGATTATCTCGCGCCTGCAAAAAATAATTCCCGACGACCCCGAGCTTGTTCGCGGCGAATATTTGGCTCGAATGCTACTCCCGAACCACGACGACAATGCGACACATTGAAAAACCGCGCGAACAGGACGCTCCGCAGGTTTTCAAAGTCTGGAAGAGCCGCCACCCGAACGCCAAATACAGCAATTTCAAAAACGCCCGAATCAAGCGGATTCTTAAAAACTCGCTAATCGCGCGCCAAAAATACCTCTGCTGCTACTGCGAAACCCGAATCGGCGAGGAAACCTCCCACATCGAGCACATCGAGCCGCAAATGGGGGGACTTTCCAAGCATACGATGGACTACTCGAATATGGCGGCGTCCTGTATCCGCGACCCAAAGCACAACGAGCCTGACTTCGTCCCGAAATCGTTCGACGAGCTTGTTGGCAGCACCCTCCATTGCGGGCATGCGCGCGGCACGCATACTGTGGTCTCGCCGTACGACGAACGTTGCGAAAGGCTCTTCGAGTATTCCTTCTCGGGGCGCGTAAATGTCTCGCGCAAGTTGACCGATGCGGACGAAATTAAATTGGCGCGCGAAAGCATAGAATATCTGCGGCTAAATGTGCCGTCGCTTGTGTTGCTGCGAAAAATAGCGATGACGGAAGCTCTAAAAATGAAACAAGCGGGGGCGAGCGAAGCGGAAATTTTACGGGAATCCTCCGGCAAATTGCCCCCGTTTTATTCCGCCGCTCTCCACGCCCTTGTTTGGGCGCGTGAAACTACCCCTACTGCTTCGTTTCAGGCTGCCGCGCGACCGCACATATACTAATCTGTATAATGTACGTCCGCGCGCCAGCCTAAAGCCGAAGCATTAGGGGCAGTTTGACGCGCCCAAACGTGAGACTGGGGGTTTTGTTGGGCGGTTGGTGGGTTAAAGTGTGTGTTTGAGGACGATTTTTTTCTTTAACGTTAAAGCAGGGCTGCTGCCGCGCGACCGCACATATACTAGTCTGTATAATGTACGTCCGCGCGCCAGCCTGAAGCCGAAGCATTAGGGGCAGT
>DJPO01000037.1:1875-6980 GCA_002437405.1 Opitutia bacterium UBA6410
ATTAGGGGCAGTTTGACGCGCCCCCCAAAACCTCCCGCACTGGAACAACCTCACAGTGAAGATTTTATTTTTTCGATTATTTGGGTGGTACTCATTCCGAACTGCGCCCGCAGCGTTGCTACGTCTGTGCCGTGCGGAATGAATCTGTCCGGCCAGCCGATTATGCGGATTGCGCATTTTTTGCCCGCCGCTACTAACTCTTCCATAACTGCGCTGCCGAATCCGCCCGCCGCTACGTGGTCTTCTATTGTAATAATAAGCTTGTTTTCGTCCGCCTGTTTGAGCAGCAATTCACTGTCGAGCGGCTTGACGAAGCGCGCGTTGACAACCCCTACTTTTACGCCGAGCTCGGTTTCGATTGCGTCCGCCGCCTTGAGCGCCTCTTTGACCATATTGCCGAGTGCCCAGATTGTCGCGCTTCCGTCCGATTCGCGCAAAACCTGCGCTTTGCCGATTTCGATTTTTTCGGGATTTTCCTTCATCGGCACGCCTTCGCCTTTGCCGCGCGGATAGCGGATAAAGCACGATTTACCCGACTCGACGCTCGTGTAGAGCATATCCGCGAGTTCGTCTTCATTCGCAGGCTGCATTATCACGGCGTTCGGGAGCGGACGCAGGAACGAGATGTCGAAAAGTCCGTGGTGCGTCGCCCCGTCGTTGGGGCTTAGACCCGCGCGGTCGAGACAGAATGTTACGGGAAGTTTTTGCAGGCAGACATCGTGCATTGCGCAGTCGTAAGCCCTCTGCATAAAAGTCGAATATATTGCGGTGACGGGTTTGAAGCCCTCGCATGCCATTCCCGCAGCGAAGACCGCCGCGTGCTCTTCGGCGATACCGACATCGAAAAACTGCGACGGAATCTCCTTTTTCAGATACGAAAGCCCCGTGCCCGACGCCATTGCCGCCGTTATTCCGACCACTTTCGGGTCTTTTTTGGCGAGCTTCAGAAGGGTTTTCCCCATTGCGTCCTGATAATTCGGAATGGATTTGTCGGCGGTCGAAGTCGATTCCCCCGTTACGATGTCGTAGGGCGACGCCCCGTGGAATTTTTCGGGGTTGCGCATTGCAACGTCGAGCCCCTTGCCCTTTTTCGTGAGAATGTGGAGCAAAATCGGCTTGGTCGAGCGTTTACAATAATTTAGGTATTTTTCGAGAAGCCCGATGTCGTGCCCGTCAATCGGCCCGAGGTACATGAGTCCGAAATATTCGAAGAACGACGACGGCAGAATCATTCCCTTTGCGTCGCGCGCGACTTTGGCTGTAAACTTTATCGCGGGTTCGCCGAAGAGCGTCTTGAGGAACGAATTCATATCCGAGTACAACCTGTCGTTGAGCGGGTTGGTGATGACTTCGTTCAGATATTTTGCAATCGCCCCGACGTTTTTGGCAATCGACATTTCGTTGTCGTTGAGGACGATTATCATTCGCTTGGTGGTAGTCGCGATATTGTTGAACGCCTCGAATGTCACGCCGTTTGTTAGCGCGGCGTCGCCGAGAACCGCGACGATGTTTTCGTCCGTTCCGTTGCGGTCGCGCGCCGCGGCGAACCCGAGAGCCGCCGAAGCCGCCGTGCCCGCGTGCCCCGCGCCGAATGCGTCGTGCTCGCTTTCGAAGCGGTTGCAGAATCCGCTGATTCCGTCGGTTTGGCGCAGGTTCGCGAACTTTTCGTTATTGCGCCCAGTAAGCAACTTATGCGTATAGCATTGGTGCGATACGTCGAAAAATATTTTGTCCTTCGGGGTCGAAAAAACTCTGTGAAGAGCAATGGAAAGCTCGACTATCCCGAGATTCGGCGAAACGTGCCCGCCCTTTTTGGAGGTCACGTCTATGATTTCTTTTCTGATTTCCGCCGCAAGCTCCGGCAACTGCTGGGGCGCCAACGCTTTGACGTCGTCGGGAGATTTTATGTTAGAGAGAATCGACATATCTTATATACAATACCAATCGCGCGGATTTTCTATTCGGTTTCCAACTGGAATTTTTCCACAACCGACCCTTCGAGCTTGCCGATTTTCAATTCGGCGGCCTCGAGCCTCTTGCGGCACTCGGACAGACATTCACCCGCCCTCGAGTACTTCTCGACAAGTTTGTCCAGCGGTATGTTGGAGTTCTCGAGCTCTTCGAGTATGCCCTCAAGCTCCTCGAGATTTTGCTCGAACGTCCGCGCGCTTGCTTTGTTCAACTTTTCACCCATTTTCTCCATTCTTACGCCATTGCGGCGATTTGCCAAGCATAAAAATCAATCCATCGGGGCGAAATATCGAACATCTGCAAGTTTCGGGCGTCTAACATTGAAAAGCCGAATGTAGCTTACTATCAAACAACCTCCGAAATTTTGGTGATTTTAGGCTCGACTTTTTCCCAAAAATCGACACCTTATAAGACTAAGGGGACTATATCGCGCGTGAAGACCTTTCTTTTTTGCGCGGGGTCGTACAATTTTTTAATCCATCGACATTCCAATTATGGCTATACGCAAAATCATCGGCAAATCCTCATTAAAAGCTTCCTACGCATATCTCATCGAAAAAAAGCGCGACGGGCACGAATTCACCGAAGAGGAAGTCCGTAATATTGTGGACTCCATTCTCGACGACGAAATGCCGGAATCGCAGATGGCGGCACTGATTATGGCGATTTTCTTCAAGGATATGGGCGCGCAGGAAACAGCCGTTTTTGCCGACGAAATGATTTTGACGGGCGAGACCCTCGAACTTTCCAACATCACACGCCCCAAGGTCGCGAAGTACTCGACTGGCGGCGTCGGCGACAAGACCTCCCTCATTCTCGCGGCAGTCGGCGCGGCGTGCGGCGTTGTCGTCCCCGGGATGACCAGCCCCGACGAAGATTTTGTTCTCGCCGTCGAAAATAAAATGGCGGCTATCCCCGGTTTCAAAACCAAACTTTCCCTCGGCGAATTCCAAAAACAGCTCGCCTCCGTCGGTTGCGCAATCTGCGAACACGACAACTCCATTTCGCCCGTAGACGAAAAAATCTACAAAATGCGCCAAATGACGGCGACTATCCCCAGCCTGCCCCTCATCACCGCAAGCGTGTTGAGCAAAAAATTCGCGGTCGGCGCGGACGGACTGGTCGTCGACGTCAAGTGGGGCAACGGCTCGTACTTGCGCGATATCGAACAGGCAAGACAGCTCGCCCGAACCATCACGAGAGTCGCGCGCGTTATGAAACACCGCTGCGTCGCCCTCATCACCGATATGAACCAACCCCTCGGCGACTCCGTCGGCATGGGTTTGGAAGTGCTCGAAGCCCTCGAATTTTTGCGCGGCGGCGGCAGCGACGACATCAAGGAACTCGTCCTCAAACTCGGTATGGAAATTTTGAGACTCGCGGGCGTCGCTGGCTCGACCCTCTCGGCAAAACAGTCCGTCGAACGCGTAATCGAAGACGGCTCGGCGCTCAAAAAGTTTATCGAAATGATTAAGGCGCAGGGCGGCTCAGCACCGTGGCTCGAAGACGCCTCCAAGTACCCGATGCCCAAACACGTACGCAAACTGCCCGCCCCCAAACGCGGGTACGTCCATAACATCAATTCGGGTATGATTGCGCGCGCCGTGCAAATTCTCGCAACAACCAAAAGCGGGAAAATCGACCCGTACGTCGGCGTAACCGAAATCAAGAAAATCGGCACACAAGTCAAACAAGGCGAACCGCTTCTGATGATTCACTACAACGACGAAACAAACCTCGATTCGGCTATCGACTATCTGCGCAACGCCTACCGCCTTGCGCCGCGCCGCCCGAACCCGACACCCGTCGTTGTGGAACGCGTAGCATAAAGCATTTTCCCACAAAAAAAGAGCTTCCCGCGAAGGAAGCTCTTTTTTTGTGCAATAAATCTGATTCGCTTATTATATCGAAGCCAGCTTGCGCGTCATAAAATCCCGAAAAAATTTTCGGCAATTCACATAAGCTGCAAAATACAAAATCGTCGGAAGAACAATACAGCTGATAACGGCAAACCCTATAAAATAAACAACAGACGATATTGAAAATATATCAAAATACAAATTTCCGTCGGAAGAATTTGCCGCAACAACCGCCGCCATAATCCCCGTAAAATAAAGAATACCTGCAAGCGACGAAGCCGCGGCGGCAAACGCCGCTACCGAAATTTTCGCAAGCCAATTTCCGCCAAACACGTTTTTCGTAAAAAGCGCGCCGATAACCGCAGCCGCCGAGCATAAAATTATCCCGTTTTGCTGGACATTGGCAAAATGCGACAAAAACGCCGACGCTTTCATATACCCGTCAGCTTTGTTTTCTCCATTAAAATGCGTCGCAATTTTTCCGTCTCCGAAAGGCGAAAGCATCTGCGCCTGCTCCGCCCAGAAATGCAGACACAACATCGCGGCAACGGCGGCAAGGCACAACAAAATTGCGTCAACAACAAACCCGCTCACGGACAAACCGCTATCGCGCTCCGATTTCGATTGAATCTTTGCCTTGTAGACAAAAAATGAATAACCAAGAGATGCTACAAGCGTTATAACAAAAACGATAAGGAACGAATCAAGCCCCATATCGCCAGTGCATGTATTTGCAATCGTGGAACATAAACAAATAGAAGTAATATATCCCGCCGCAATGTGAACATTCTGCCAAACATCGTCGGAATACATGCTCCACTTACACCGAACTCCATAGTAGGGATTTTGCGGAACGAACATCATTCCGAACGAAATCAAGGCAATCAAACCGAAAATAATAAAATTAGTAAGCATATTAAAACTCTATAAAAATTATAAAATTTATCAAGCATTTTTTAGAAATCTCAAGAATTCTGATCAAACACTGTACCTTTTTCATCATATACACCCTCGAAATTTTAGTCCCACTGGAATGGAAATAATCCCAATACGAATAAAATTGCCGCCATTTTTTGCGAGATTGCCAAGTTGTGCTTCGACAACTCGAAGCATTTTTCTTCATCAGCGCTGTTCCACTAAGTGTCAGAACAAAATAGCGATTATTATAGGAAAGCTCCACAAACTCTTCATTAGAAGAGCAAATAGAAAATCCCAGCCAACATCAAACATCGCTCCGCCAACGTTTTCTTTCCCATCGCCCCCATGGGGGCGGCG
>DJPO01000045.1 GCA_002437405.1 Opitutia bacterium UBA6410
TGATTTCACGCGCCCCAAAAAAACAACCGCACTGGAATCAAATCCCCAATATGCTTGCGGAGATGGCTTCGGCGGCTCGAGATAAATCCTCCGTGGTATGCGAGGTACTCATGAAACAGATTTCGTACGCACTCGGCGCAAAATATACGCCCCTATCCAAACAACCCCAGAAGAATTTTTTGTATAACTCAGCCGACGACTTCAACGCCCCCTCGTAGTTCTCCACTTCCTTGTCGTTGAAGAAGAAACAGAATAACGACGCCAACTTCGGCGTTTGCAACGCTATCCCCTTCTTTCGGGCTGCCTCCTGCGCAACTTTTACTATGAAATCCGACTTCTTTTCCAGCTCCTCATACGGCGGATTTTCGCGTATCATTTTCAGCGCAGCCACCCCCGCCGCCATCGCAAGCGGATTGCCGCTCAGCGTTCCCGCTTGATAGACGGAACCCAGCGGCGCGAGATACTCCATTATTTCGCGCCTGCCGCAGAACGCCCCCACGGGTAGCCCGCCGCCTATGATTTTGCCTAACGCACACAAGTCGGGCTTTACGTTTTCGCGCGCCTGTGCACCGCCCGCCGCCGCGCGGAAACCCGTGATTACTTCGTCGAAAATCAGCAGACTCCCGTTCTTCGTGCAGATGTCGCGCAGGAATTTCAAAAAGCCGCTCTTCGGAGCTATCAGACCCACATTCGCGGGATACGGCTCGAGAATCACACATGCGATTTTGTCCGCATACTTCGCGAAACATTCCTCTACTGCCGCAACGTCGTTGAACGGCAGGACTATCGTCAGCTTCGCCAAATCGGCGGGGATTCCCGCGGAGTCGGGATTCCCGAAAGTCAGCGCGCCACTGCCCGCCTTTACGAGCAAACTGTCCACATGCCCGTGGTAGCAGCCCGCGAATTTTACAATCATATCCCTGCCAGTGTATCCGCGCGCGAGCCTGATTGCCGACATCGTCGCCTCAGTCCCCGAGCTCGTCATACGCACCATCTCGGCACAACCGACCATTTCGGAAATCAGCTGCGCCATTTCGAGCTCGCCTTCGCAGGGGATTCCGTACGAAGTCCCGTTTTCGAGAGCCGCCGCTATCGCCGATTTTATCGTCGGGTGGTTGTGCCCGAAGAGCGCGGGCCCCCACGAACAGACGAAGTCGATTAGCTCGCGCCCGTCGCAAGTGGTGATTTTCGCGCCCTTTGCCGAGCGCACGAAAAACGGTTCGCCGCCTACGCCGCGGAATGCGCGCACGGGCGAGTTTACGCCGCCGGGAATCAGTTGTTTGGATTTTGCGAAAAGTTCTTTCGAAGTCATAATTATTGCAGCCCCCTTTTGATTGCGACGGGGATTTTCCTGTCGGTCGAGTACGCGACGGTCGAAACTTTCGGGCCTATCGGATACTGCGAACGCTTGTACTCGGCGCGCGCGACCTTCCCGAGAACGTCGTCGACAACCGCTTTGTCGAAGCCCGCCGCGACGATTTCGGAAGCCGATTTAAACTGTTCGATATGCAGGCGCAAAATCGCGTCCAGCACGTCGTAGGGCGGCAGGGAGTCCTCGTCCTTCTGGTCGGGGCGAAGCTCGGCGGACGGGGGTTTGTCTATCGTGTTTTGGGGGATTACCTCGCGCCCCGCCTGCTTGTTTATCAGGTTTGAAATCCTGTAGACTTCGGTTTTATAGAGGTCGCAAATGGGGGCGAAACCGCCGTTTGTGTCGCCGTAGAGCGTGCAGTAGCCCACGGCGCATTCGCTCTTGTTGCCCGTCGTCAGCACGAGCGACCCGAATTTGTTGGAAATCGCCATCAGCGTTAGCCCGCGCGCGCGGGACTGGATATTTTCCTCGGCAACGTCCCTCGGACGCCCCGCGAAAAGCTCCGCAAGCGCGCCTTCCGTCGCCGACACCATATTTTCGATTGAAACCGTGTGGAATTCTATCCCGAGATTTTCCGCCAAAACCGCGGCGTCGGTCTTGCTGTGGTCGCTTGAAAACTTCGACGGCATCGAAACGCCCATAACCCTGTCGCTGCCCAACGCCTCGACCGCAAGCGCGGCTACGAGCGCGGAGTCGATTCCGCCGCTAAGGCCTATCAGAACGCGCTTTATTCCGCATTTGTTCACGAAGTCGCGCAGAGCCATCACAATCGCGTCCTTCAAATCGGAGTCGCCTTGGAAGTCGAAATTGCCGCCGTCATACACGCCGAGCTTTTCGGTATCGACCACTTTGGCGTCCTCGGCGAATTTTTTAAGACACGCCGACTTCGGCGTTTCGCCCGATGCGTCGAAAACTCCGCTTCCGCCCGCAAAAATAATTTCGTCGTTTCCGCCGACCAAATTGCACCAGACAAGCGGCGCGCCCACGAGCTTCGAGACCTCCGAGAGCAGCCCGCCCGCGTGCCGTACCGTGTCGTTGCCCGACGAAAATACGCTCGCGGAAATGTTGACGAGCACGTCAAGCCCGCGCGCCCCGTTTTGGTTGAGCTTTGAAAAGTGCTCGAGCGGGCGCGGGAAATATTCGTAGCGCGGGGCGGTGGGGAGCGACGGAAGAGTCCAGATGTCCTCGCAAATCGTGACGCCGATTTTTTTGCCGCCGATTTCGACCAATCCGAAATCCTTGCCCGAGTCGAAATTGCGGGCGTCGTTCAGCGCGCCGTAGTTGGGGAGAAGGTGCTTGTCGCAGATTTTTTCAATCTTTTGCCCGTCCACGAGGTACGCGGAATTGCATACGCCGACCGACCCGCCGTCCAACCGCGGGCAGCCGATGATTGCGGGAATCGGCAGGCGGCCTTTCAGTCCGTTCAAAGCGGCTTGGGCGGCTTCGACGAACTTGGAATAAAAAACCAAATCTTTCAGGGGATAACCGGCGACACAGCATTCGGGGAAAACCGCAAGTTCCGCGCCGTCGGCTGCGAGGGCGGAGCATACATTGACGATTTTTTCGACATTGGCGGTAAAATCGCCGATGCGCGTATTAATCTGTCCGATACCAATTTTCATAAAAGACATTTTCAGAGAACTAAAGGCAAAGTCAAGGGGGTAGTTAATTCCAGTGCGGTTGTTTTTTTTGGGCTTGTGAAAT
>DJPO01000058.1 GCA_002437405.1 Opitutia bacterium UBA6410
AATCGCCGTAAGGGGCAACGCCCCTTCTATGGGTGGCGCACCTTGCGCCCCCCTTCATTAAAACTAATTTTTAAACAGCGTTGCGCCCCACGTTAGTCCAGCTCCGAAGGCTACCAGTAGGACTAAATCGCCTTTTTTTATTCTGCCTTCTTTTTTTGCTTCGTCCAAGGCTATCGGAATCGATGCCGACGATGTGTTCCCGTAGTTTTCTATGTTTATGTAAACTTTCTCAGGCGGGATTTTCAGACGCTTTGCTACCGTCTCTATTATCCTTGTGTTCGCTTGGTGCGGAATCAATAACGCAACTTCTTCCGCGCCCACGTTGCACTTGTCCAAAACTTCCAACGCCTTTTCCTGCATTATTTTTACCGCGTGCTTAAAAACTTCGCGGCCGTCCATTTTTACGAAATGCAGTTTGTTTGCCACTGTGTGCTCGCTTGCGGGCATTGCCGAACCGCCTGCGGGCAGGCAGAGCATCGCCTTGTCCGAGCCGTCCGCGCCCAGCACGTTCCCGAGAATCCCGACTCCCTTTTCTTCGCTCGCCGAGAGCACCACCGCTCCCGCGCCGTCGCCGAAAAGCACGCAGGTCGATCTGTCCTGCCAGTCGAGAATCGAGCTCATTTTTTCTGAGCTTACCACTAACGCGTGTTTGTATTTGCCCGAAAACATCATGCTCGTCGCAACTTCCATTCCGTAGACGAAGCCCGAGCACGCGGCTTCGAGGTCGAAGCACGGAATGTTGTTGCGGATTCCGAGCTTTGCCTGCAAAAGGCATGCGGTCGAGGGGAAGAGCATATCGGGAGTGACGGTCGTGACGATTACCAAATCTATGTCCTGCGCGGTAAGTCCCGCATCGGCAATCGCGTTTCTTGCGGCGTTCACCGCCATATCCGACGTTGTTTCGCCGTCGGCGGCAATGCGTCTGCGCTTTATCCCCGACCTTCCGAAAATCCATTCGTCGCTCGTATCCATTATCTTTGCGAGGTCGTCGTTCGAGACGATTTTTTCGGGGACGTATTTGCCCGTGCCTGCTATTATTATGGAATTTGGGTTCATAGGTGCTCGATTTTAAATTCTTGTGGTTTCGGCATAATCCGCCCGTTAAAAGTGGAATCGGACGTTTTTGCGCTCGGCATAACCGCGCCGAGCGGATTTTATGAAACGCCCTCTTCTTTTTGGCGGGCTGCCAATTTGTTTTGTTCGCGCGCGGCGGCGAGGCTTGCGACGTCTTCGGCGATTCTGTCGTTCATTTTCTTGCGTAGGCAGCGGAGCGTGATTTCTATCGCCCCTGCTATTTGTCTGCGGTTGCTCGAGCCGTGCGCCTTGACGACAAGCCCGTTGAGCCCCAGCAGGGGCGCGCCCGAGAATTTGTCGATTGGCAGGCGTTTTTTCATTCGCACGAACGCCCCCTTTGCGAGGAGCATTCCGAATTTGCTGAGCCACGAGCGGTAGACTTCCTCCTTGAGGATTTCCTTGAACATTCTAATGGAACTTTCGAGGGATTTCAGGACGACATTGCCCGTGAATCCGTCGCAGACCACGACGTCGAATTGTCCGTCGAAAAGATTGAAGCCTTCGAGAAGTCCGCCGTAGTTGATGACCCCTTCCTGCGCCTTGAAGAGTCTGTGGGCGGTCTGGACCAGCATATTGCCCTTGCCGTCTTCCGTGCCGTTGCTGAGCAGCCCCACGCGCGGATTTTTCACCCCGAGGGCGATTCTCGCGTAGTTCGCGCCCAGAATCGCGTTGTCTACCAAGCTTTCGGGCTTGGGGTCGGGCGACGCGCCTACGTCTATGAAAATGAAATTTTTTGTCTTGCCTGGGATAACCGTCCCGAGGGCGGGGCGTTCGATACCCGCCATCGTGCGCAGTTTGATAGTCCCGCCCGCCATTAGCGCGCCCGTGTTGCCGCAGCTCAGAACGGCGTTCGCCGTGCCGAGCTTTACGATTTCAATCGAGCGCATCATCGAGGAGTCTTTTTTGGTTTTAATCGCCTGAATGGGCTTTTCGTCCATTTCGATTACCTCGGAGGCGTTGTAGATTTTGATGCGCGGCTCGCGGATTAGGTTGTGGCGGAGCAGAATGGGGGTTATGACCTCCTCGTTCCCGACGACGACTATTCCGAAATCCGATTTATCTTCGGCGAGAGCCTGTTTAATCCCGAGAATCATTTCTTCGGGACCCAAGTCCGAGCCCATTACGTCTACGGCGATAGTTGGATTTTCGGGTTTCATAGGCAAATTAAAAGTTGTCGGCGTTGCGTCCCGACCGTATTCCAGCCGCGACCGCCGTCGGATTCCGTTTTGCGCCGCGCGGTTTTTCGGCGGAAAATCCGAACTCCGCGCATAACGCATAAAAGAAAAACGCGGGAATTATTATGAAAAATAAACCCGCATTACAATAAAAAAGAAGCTTCCGTCAGTCTTTAGACCTTGACGCTGATTACCTGACGTCCACGGTACATTCCGTTGGCGGGATTGACTCTGTGGAGCATAAAGAAAGAGCCGTCTGTCGGGTCTTTTGCGACCTGCGGGAGTTCATATTTGTTCGCGGCGCGACGAAGGCGCGTGCGCTGCTTGGACTGTTTGCGTTTTGGTTGACCCATTTTCTTTTACCTTTTAAATTTAATGAAAAGACAATCACATTATTTGGGTTGTTGCATATGTCAACACATTTTTATTGCGCCTTTTTTCGGACGTTCCCGTTCGCGGATTTTTTTCTTTTTTTTCGGGCGAACGAAAAAATATCTGTTGCGTTTTGTATATATACAATAGGGGCAGGCTGTCTGATAAAAACAACCCCGCGCGCTTTTTCTCCGTTGGCTTGTTTATTATTTGACATATTCCCAACTAAAAACAACAATCGCCAAACAAAAACAATTCGGCGAATGAAAAAAGTATACCTTGCAATAGATTTGGGTGCCGGCAGCGGCAGAATTATGGCTTCGACATACGACGGCGGTAAACTCACGCTCGAGGAGGTCGCGCGCTGGGCGAGCCAGCCCGTCAAAATCGGCGACTCCTACCACTGGGACATCAACGCGATTTTCGAGTCGATTCTCGGCGGATTGCGCGCGGCAAAGGCGAAGTTCGGAGACGCAATCGAGTCCATCGGCATCGACACTTGGGGGGTCGACTACGGACTTTTGGACAAGTCCGACAAGCTGCTCGGTATGCCGTACATCTACCGCGACTCCCGCACAGAGGGTATGCAGGAATACGTATTCTCGAGGATTTCCAAGGACGAAATCTACGCGTCCACGGGGATTCAGTTTATGTTTTTCAACACGATATTCCAGCTCGCCGCCGACGCCCGCGCAAATGCGTTCGACAAAGCCGAAACGTTTTTGATGATGCCCGATTTAATCGCCTTTATGCTCTGCGACGAGAAGGTCAACGAGCGCACCAACGCCTCGACGACCCAGTGCTACAATCCGTTCAAGCGCGATTGGGACAAAAACATTCTCTCGAAAATCGGCGCGCCCGAACGCCTCTTCAAAAGCGGGTTCGCCGAGTGCGGGACGGTAATCGGGCATTTGCGCCCCGAGCTCGCGGCTCAGTTCGGAAAAATCAAAGTTGCGTGCGTTGCGACCCACGACACGGGTTCGGCAGTTGCGGCGACTCCGTCGCGCGCGAAAAATCCCGCGTACGTCAACAGCGGCACATGGTCGCTCGCAGGGCTTGAGCTCGATTCGCCCATCGCAAACGCAAAATCTTTCGCCGAAAACTTCACAAACGAAATCGGCGCGGAAAACAAAGTCCGCTTCCTCAAAAACATCACGGGAATGTGGCTCGTGCAGAAGTGCAAGGAGTCGTGGAAGCGCAACGGTTGCGACACCGACTATCGGCAGCTCGAGGCGGAGGCTGCGAAAGTCGCGCCCAAGCGTACGATTTTCGACGTAGACGCCCCCGAATTTTCGATGCCCGAGGATATGCCGACAGCCATTGCCGACTATTGCCGCAAGCATTCGCTGGCAGTCCCCGAAACACAGGGCGAAATTTTCAGGGCGATTCAGGAGAGCATAGCCGAAAAATACGCAAAAGTTTTCGCGAAGATGAAGGAAATTTCTGGTGCGGACATCGACCGAATTTGCATAATGGGCGGAGGCTCGAAGGACGCGATGTTAAACCAGTTTGCCGCCAACGCTACGGGCTGCGAGGTCTCGGCAGGGCCGACGGAATCGACGGCGCTGGGGAATGTGATTATGCAGCTAAAGGCGTGCGGCGAAATAGCCGATTTGCGTCAAGGGCGCGAGGTAATAATCAACAGTACGACACCAAGAATCTTCACTCCTTTAAAATAGTCTTTTTTATAATAAAGAGGGGGTCTTGCCCCCTTCGGAAAAATTGACGTTGTCAATTTTTCCTACCCCCGCT
>DJPO01000076.1 GCA_002437405.1 Opitutia bacterium UBA6410
AATCTGTCGCCCGTCATCGTGATGCCGACGGACGTGCCGAGGAATACGGTTACGATGTTGATTGTTTCGTTCTGCGCCGCCTTGCTGAGACGTTCGCAAACGCCGCATTCGCGGATAAAGTTGCCGAGCATAAGCATGCCGATAAGCGCGGAAACGTCGGGGACGAGCAGAATGCAGAAAATCGTGACAACCAGCGCGAAAATCAGCTTTTCGAGGCGTCCTACTTTGCGGAGGCTCTTCATTCTGATTTTACGCTCCTTTTCGGTGGTCAAAAGGCGCATAATGGGCGGCTGGATAATCGGCACCAACGCCATATAGCTGTACGCCGCAACCGCGATGGGCGCGAGAATATGCGGGGCGAGCTTGTTGGAGATGAAAATGGAGGTCGGGCCGTCCGCGCCGCCGATGATGCCGATTGACGCAGCTTCCTGAGAGGTGAACCCGAGGTAAATCGCTCCGATGAATGTCGCGAACACGCCGAATTGCGCCGCGCCGCCGAGTAGGAGCATTTTGGGATTTGCGATGAGCGGGCCGAAGTCCGTCAACGCGCCGACGCCGAGGAAAATCAACGGCGGGAAGATTTCGAGCAAAACGCCCATCGAAATGTAATGGTACAAACCGCCCGTGCGGGGGCTGTAGACGTCGACCAGCTTCTCGCCGTTTGCAACCTTTTCGCCCGCGCGCGCCATTACGCCAACGACGTCGCCCGATGCCGTCGCCCAGACGAGTTGGTCTTTGCCGCGCAGGGAGAGCGGCTGGCCTTTGTATTGGACTTCGAAAACCGCTTCGGCTTCGGCGGCTTCAAGCTCTGTCTGCGCGTTAGCCTTGTCGGGGCGGACAATCGAAACCAAGTCCGGAATACCCTTGGCCTTCTTGAAAGTGTCGGTGCGTGCGGCTGCCGAGGTGATGTCCTCGAGCATCGAGAAATACTGCTGGACGTCCGCTTTTGCCGACTCGGGGGATTTTACGATGTCGGAGACTTTCGTCGGCTTTTGGCGCACGACACGCGGAACGAAAACCTTGTCGCCTTCTGCGACGAACTGCGAAACAACCGTTCCCTGAGCGGGGGCGACGAGATAGCCCGCGGGCTTGTTCACGACGCCTTCTGTCGGTAGGTTCGCCAAGAGCGCGCCGAACGCAATCGGGACGAGCAGCAGCGGCTCGAACTGTTTAAACACGGCAAGATACAACAAAACGCCGACGACCGCCCACATGACAATCATTCGCCAATCGACGTAGAAGAAGCCGGTATCGAGCACCAATTCTATCAAACTTTGCAACATATTGAAATAACGCTAAGAAATTACAGGCAAAAGCGCGGATACCGACCCAAGCCCGAGCGGGCGCACGCCGATACCGCGCAAAACTGGAGGGAGGATTAGCTGAGGCTAAGGAGAACTTCGCCTTCGTTTACGCTCTGACCCGCGTTCACGCAAATTCTCGAGACAGTGCCGTCTGCGGGGGAATTTACAGGGGTGTTCATTTTCATAGCTTCGAGCGTAACGAGCAGGTCGCCCGCCTTGACCTTCTGGCCTTCCTTGACGTTGACGGCGACAACCACCGCCGCGAGGGGGCATGCGATGTCGTTCGCGCCTGCCGCTGCGGGTGCGGGAGCTGCCTGCGGCGCGGGGGCTGCGGGAGCTGCGGCGGGAGCCGAGACTACGGGCGCGGCTGCGGGAGCAACCGACGCGATTTTCGAGCCGAGGATTTCAACTTCGACATCGTACGTTTTACCATCTACTGTTATGCGCAACTTTTTCATAAAAGTCCTTTTATTATTTATTTCTTTGAGGAGTGTAGTTTTTTGATGCGAAAATCTGCATTCTTCCCTGACGGGCGAAAGACATATCGGGGGCTACGGGAGTCGCCGAAACTACGCGGCATTCTTCGCCGAGCACCGCCGCCGCCGCCGCCGTCAAAACAGCCAAAAGTTCGGTTTTTTCGTCCTCGAATTCGGGCGCGATTGCCGCGACCGCCGCCGAGATTGCGAACATATGTGCTTGCGGGATTTCGGGAGCTGCCGAGACAGCCTGCGGCTTGGGCGCGGCGGGCTTTGCCGCGGGCGCGTTCTTCGCCGCCAGCGCGAAAAACTTCCCGATAATGGAAGTCATCAGCGACAGTAATATTAGCACGACGAGCACGACCGTGAACCCGACGGCGGAGAACATTATCATCTGCTCGAAGTTCGGGTGTGCGGGAATCAATGTAGCAATGGTATACATAAATTTGCCTTTTTATATTAAAGAGGAATGTTGCCGTGTTTCTTGGGCATGCGCGTCTGGCGTTTGCCGAGCGTCGCCCTCAGCGCGCGGGAGATTATTCCGCGGGTTTCGGCGGGTTCGATTACGTCGGTAATCATGCCCTTTTCGGCGGCCTGATAGGGGCTTTCGAATTTTTCCGAGTACTCCGCGCGGAGCTTTGCCGCGAGCTCTTCGGCATTGGGAGCCGTCTTCAACTCCTTGCCGTACAAGACGTTGACTGCGCCCTTTGCGCCCATGACCGCGATTTCGGCAGTCGGCCACGCAAATACCATATCCGCGCCCATATCCGTGCTGCACATCGCCATGTACGAGCCGCCGTACGCCTTGCGCATAATCAGGGTAATCTTGGGCACTGTCGCCGACGCGTACGCAAAGAGCATTTTCGCGCCGTGGCGGATAATCCCGCCGCGTTCCTGCGCGAGACCGGGGAAGAACCCGGGGACGTCGACCAAGTTGACAATCGGGACATTGAAAGCGTTGCAGACTCTGATGAAGCGCGCGGCCTTGTCGGCGGCGTTGATGTCCAAGCACCCAGCCTTGTAAGCCGACTGGTTGGCGATAATCCCCGCGACAACCCCTTGGAATCTCGCAAAGCCGACAACTATGTTTTTGGCGTACGAGCCTTGGATTTCGAAAAATTCGCCGCCGTCGGTGATTCTGTTTATCACTTTGTAGACGTCAAGCGCGTCTTTGGACGATTCGGGGACGATGTTGTTAAGTTCTTCGTCGTAGGTGTTTTCGAGCGGCACGGTGAAGTCGTGCGGGGGTTCCTGCATATTGTTGGAGGGCAGGAAGGAAAGGAGCTTTGCGGCGAGCTCGAGCGCATGGCGGTCGTCGTTCGCAACCAAGTGAATGTTGCCCGAAACCGTCGCGTGCGCGTCGGCAGTCGCGAACATTTCGAGCTTCGCCTCTTCGCCCGTAGCCGCCTTGATTACCTGCGGCCCGCAAATGAAGAGGTCGGAATTGTTTTTCGTCATTATAATGAAGTCCATCAGCGCGGGGCTGTATGCCGCGCCGCCCGCGCACGGGCCCGCGATAATCGCGACCTGCGGGACGACTCCCGAATTGTTGACGTTTTGCCAGAAAATTTTGCCATATCCCGCGAGCGATTCGACGCCCTCCTGAATGCGCGCGCCGCCCGAGTCGTTGACGCCGACGACGGGCATTCCGTTTTCGCCCGCGAACTGGAGCAGGTCGCAAATCTTTTTCGCGTGCATGAAGCCGAGCGAGCCGCCCGCAACCGTGAAATCCTGACTGAACGCCGCGACCTGTCTGCCGTCGACCGTCCCGATACCACAGATTACGCCGTCCGAGGGAAGGACTTTTTTCTCCATACCGAAGTTGTGGCAGCTGTGCTGGACATGCATTCCGAATTCGAGGAAAGACCCGTTGTCGAAGAGCGCTTCGAGCCTTTCGCGCGCCGTCATCAAACCTTTTTGGCGGCGTGCTTCGAGTTTCGCCTTGCCGCCTGCGTCGAGTGCCGTTTGGCGGCGTCTCGCGAGTTCGTCGGTCAATTTTTTCGATATAGCCATTGGATTTCCCCTGCGGTTGATTTTTTATTCGGCGGTTGTCGGGAATCGAAACCGATTTCGACAAAAAACCGTTCCTGCTTCGTATAGATGCTCGAATTACCGCATTGTTGCGCTCTTTTGTCAACAAATTTCGCGAAAAATAAGGCGAGCCCCGCGATTCCCCCGACGACTCCAAAATTTCCCCGCAAATATGCGTAAAAAGGACGCTTCCCGCCGCAAAATTTGCAAAATCTCCATAAAAATTTTTGAAGTTTTTTGTTGAAATAAAAAGCGGGATTTTTACTTTTAAAAGAAAATCGGAAAAAATCCCACAAAAGAAATTGCGGGGAATTTCAAATTTCAAATTTTATTATATATACTAAAATGAGCAGAGACTATATAGTTCCGGACAAGACCTATAACTGGGACGCCTCCCGCGCCCCGAAAACCCAGAGCGAAATCGAAGCATACTTCATTTCGCCCGAAATCGAAGCCCTGAAAAAGCTGATTTGCGACTTGGGCAGACGCTCCTATTCCAAAAATTTCAACGACGGCAACGGCGGCAATTTTTCGGTGAAAGTCGGCGACAATCTGGTTCTCTGCACCCCGACGATGGTTTCGAAAGGTTCGATGACTCCCGCGGATATGTGCTTTGTCGACTTGGACGGCAACCAGCTCGCGGGTTCGCGCAAGCGCACGAGCGAAATTCTCGCGCACTTGGCGATTATGAAACGCCAGCCGCTCTGCCGCGCCTGCTGCCATGCGCATCCGCCGCACGCAACCGCCTATGCGTTGGCGGGGATTCGTCCGCCGCGCAACATCAACCCAGAAACCGAAATTTTCATCGGCGAAGTAGGTTTGGCTGAATACGGAACGCCCGGGACGCAGGCAATGGCGGACAAAGTGGGCGAAGCGGGAGTAGACCACGACTGTGTATTTATGTTAAACCACGGGATAATGACGTGGGCATGCGACATCGAGACGGCGTTCTGGAAGATGGAGAACATCGAGGCGCATTGTTATACGGTGATGTTGGCGGCGCAGATAGGTGGCGCGAAGCAATTCTCCGCGGAGAAGGTAGAAGAACTAAAGCCCCTTCGCCGATTTGGGAAATAGTCAGCAAAATTGCGGGGCAATTTTGCGCGCTGATTTTTAGGCAGGGGGTCTTACCCCCCTACGGAAAAATTG
>DJPO01000074.1 GCA_002437405.1 Opitutia bacterium UBA6410
CCCACTATCTTTGACGAAGAGCGGACATAATTGCCCATTTAAGTGAATGTCGTGCATCATTAGATATAAATCAAGTCAAGTTATATATTCGCACTATTTAGCAACTCTTTTTCCGTAGTATTTGTTTTTGTATTGCCGCTTTTTAACTATGTATTCCCTATTTTTCTTAAACAAATTTTCCCACTTTGCTATCAAATCTAATCTTTCTTCTTTATCCAAATTCTCATTTTCCACATACTGTATTGTATATCCTGGATTGTTCCCTATGACCCGTTCAAGAGCATCTATAAAAATTATATCCCCATTAAACATAGAAGTTCTGCTGCGCAACGCTTTAAATAGCAAAGGCACATACTCTAACGGTATTCTATCGGAATCAAGATTCGCAATAACGCCCTCCAATCGGGAGACTTTCCACCCATAGGTTAAATCAAGCCATTGAGGGTCATCAAGTAGTTGATTCAATGCTAAAAATGCAAATTGTGTTTTCTCTTCTTCAGATAATTTCACATTCGGGTGGTAATCATCGAGTCTTTTAAGCGTATCGGTTGATTTGCAAAAACTAGAAACAATCTCATTCATCTCGGTATCGGTTATCCCAAAAGACAAGAATGGCGTCAAAAAGAATAAAATATAGATAAAATATTTCATATTTATTTTTCCATAGGTGAATATAACATATATGCTTTCAGTCCCCATGGGAAACTAAATTGAAGAACACTCGCGCTATTGCAATGCAATTGTTTCTACGGTCTTGCATGTTCTGAATGCGGGTTTACAGCGGAGCGAAGTGGGCACAAAAAAAAGCGCGAAAACGTTGTCTTTATCGACTCCGTTCCCGCGCTTTTTTTCAAAATGGGGTGGCAAAAGGGACTCGAACCCTCGACCCTCGGAACCACAATCCGATGCTCTAACCAACTGAGCTACTGCCACCGTATTTAAAGCCTTTGAATAAATTTTATCTCCGCGATTTTGTCAAGCCTTTATTTCGATTTTTTATTCCAGCCTTTTTCACTTTACACTACCGCCCTTTCCTCTATTCTTTTCCCAATTATGGCTAAAATCGATTTGGAACTTGTTAAGGTCGTCCTCCAACGCGCCGATATTGACGCTAAGAAAATTGCGCAGATTATCGAGGACATCAATTTTGAAACTAAAGCTCAGGAGTCCGAAAAAGAAAAAGAACCCCAAGTTAAAAAACAGTTTGTCGTAATCGTAAGCGACCCCTACGGAAAGTTTACCGACGCCGACTACACTGGCTGGGTTGTCCAGATTCCCGAAGACGAAAATCCCGCAACAGCCCTCGAGCGTCTCCATTTGGGCTCGTACGACTACAACACGACCCCCAAAGGCAGAAGAATGCCCCTAAAAACCGTCGCCGAGGCCTGTGAATTCGGTTCGGCGAAGATTTTCAAGGAGCACAAAATCTGGATTAAGACAAAAGAGCCCGTCCTGATTGTCCGCACGAACAACAAAATCCCCCGCGAGGAAAAATCCGAATAAATTTTTCGGCTTTTTCCCCACTCATTCCCCCTTCCCTTCCCCACTATATAAAGAACACAAAAATATGCTGCGCAGACTCACCAAATTCGGCGAATCAATCCTCAAGAAAAAAGCACTTCCCGTCGAATCGTTCGACGAAGAGCTGAAATCGCTTTCCGCCGACCTCGTGGACACTCTCTACGAGGAAAACGGGCTCGGGCTTGCCGCGCCGCAAATCGACGTTCAAAAGTGCGTTTTTGCAATCGACATGCGCCGCCGCTCCGACGACTCCGTGCCCTGCGATTTCACGATTGACGGGAAGACCCTGCCGCTGGACATCGCGATGCCGCTGATTGCCGTAAATCCGCAGGTCGAGGAAATCGGGGACTACATCGAGCTTGCCGAAGAGGGGTGTCTTTCCTTCCCCGGGATTTTCGCGGAGGTCGAGCGCAGCGCCGAAGTGAAGATGACGTATCGGGACATTCAGGGGGCGGAGCACGTTTTGGTGTGCTCGGGGTTATTTGCAAGATGCGTCCAGCACGAAAACGACCATCTCGACGGCATATGTTTTGTCGATAGGCTCACGCCGCGCCAGCTTTTCAAAATCGAGCCGAAATTAAAACGCCTGCGCAGGCAGACGCGCGATTTCCTCAAAACGCAAAAGCAACACGGCTAAGCCGCGCAAAATACGGCGAATACGGCGAAAATCCGCAAAAAAAATAAAAAAATGGCGGTAGTGAAAATCGGACTGACCGGCGCGATGGGCTGCGGGAAAAGCGCGGCGGGAAAGATTTTTCGGGAGCTCGGGATTGCCGTGCTCGACGCCGACAAACTCGCCGCCGAAGTGCTTTCCGAAAACCCCGAAGTGCGCCGAAAAGTCGCGGACATTTTCGGGGTGGACGCCTATCTGCCGAACGGCTCGGCAAACAAAGCGCATATCGCCACCCTTGCCTTTTCGGACAAATCGAAGCTTGCGGCTCTCGAGGGCGCGATATACCCAGAACTCTGGAAGCTCTGGCGGCAAAAAACCGACGAAATCGGCGCACTTTCGCACAAAAATCCCGAAAGCCCCGTATTTATTGTTACGGAAGTTCCGCTACTTTTCGAAAAAGGGCTTGAAAAAAACTTCGATATTTGCATTACTGTTTTCTGTAGCGAGACGACGCGCCGCAAACGTCTTTTACAAAGGGGTATGACCCCGACCGAAATCGGCGCGCGCGACTCATTTCAACTGCCGCCCTTGGAGAAAGTACGTTTGGCGTCGGTTGCGTTGTTTAACGAGAGCGGTTTGGATTTCCTGCGCGGACAAATCGGGCTCACACTATTAAATCTGAAAGACAGATGGACGAAGAAATCTTAACTCCCACCCCCGCCCCCGAAGACGGGCAACAACCCAAGAAAAGAGGCAGAAAGCCGCGCGTGCAACGCGAATCCGACGCCCCCGACGCCTCCGCCGAAAAGACTTTGAAACCCGCCAAAAAGCGCGGACGCCCCAAGAAAGCCAAGAGCGAAGATTTTGATTTTCCGAAGCCCGCCGAATCCGCCGACGGCGCGCAAAACGCGGAGCAAAACGTCGGACAAGCTCCCGCGAGCAGCGGCCCGACTTGGCGCGATGTCCCCGAAACTTCGTCGGAATCCTACACTCCCGACAACGAAATATTTACGGGGACAGAAAACTCGGACGACTTTGAATATTCGCGCTCGAGACGCGACAACGCCGACGCGGACGACTCGGAAGTCCCCCAGTATTTTTCGACGAGCGACGACGACCTCGACCCCGACGCTTACCGCAACAATGTGCGCGACGAAGAGCCGCGCGGGGAAAGTTTCGGGGAGCAAACACAAAAACCCGCTCCCGCCGCAAGCGCGTTCGACGAAGAGCCCGACCCGATTTCCGACCCGACCTACGAATCGTTCGCCGAGGCGGAAGCCGCGCGTCAGGACAGGCGCAACAACCGCAAGAACTGGAAGCAGAACGGCCGCGACAATTTCCGCAACAACCGCCAGCAACAGCAAAACAACCAGCGGCAAAACGGGCGCGACAACAACAATTTCGGCAACAACAACCGCCAGCAGCGCAACCAGCAGCAGAACCGCCAACAGCAGAACAACCAGCGGCAGCAAAACAACCAGCAAAACCGCCAGCAACAGCAGGGCGGCGCGCGGCAGCAACAGCAGCAACAGCGCAACCAACAGCAACAGAAAAAACAGATTTGGAAGCCCGCCGAAACCGACGCCGACGCGATGAATCCCGCGGATTTGACGGATTGGGCGGTGCTGAAATCCCAAGAGGCGATTTCAAACTGGCTCGCCGAAAAATTCGATTTTCCGAAAGCGGAAATTTTGGCGGAAACGCCCGCCGCAGTTGCGGAAGTCGGCGCACAACCTACGGAAAACTCCGAAACGCCGTTGACTGCCGACAGCGCAGATAAAACTCCCGAAGCCGCGGCAACCGAAGCCCAAGCGGCGGAATTGTCCGTACCCACAGAAGCCGTAACCGAAGCCCAAGCGAAGCCCGAAATTCCCGCGCCGACCGCCCCCGAAGATATGTCTTACTGGGAGTTGCTGGCGCAGTCGAGCGACTCGCGCATAGAGCGCACCGAAAAACCGTCCGAAACCGAAACCCAAGCGGCGGACAACGCGCCCGCCCAGCCCGCAATTTCGGAAACCGACGCCGCCGAATCCGCAAAAGAGGAAACTTTCGAAGAAGATGCGACGTACGCCCTGCCCGACGGCTCGAAAATCGAGTCCGTTTCGGGGTACGAAGATTTGTGCCCATTGCATATAAAAGAGCTCAAGGCAAAATTCGCCCATCTCGCAATCCCCGTGAAAAACGGCGCGGCCAAGTGCGAAATCCTCGCGGAATTTTTCCGCAACGCCGCGAAAGACAAAAAGCTCGTAAGCGTGCACGGCGCGCTCGACGTATTCGAAGGCGGGCTCGGCGGCGCAATCACGTTCGCCTCCGACAATTACGCGCTGAAAAATTCGTCCGTATACGTACCGCAATTTTTCATAGAAAAATACTCGCTCAAGCGCGGACACATTCTGGGCGCGCTCGCAGCCGCCCCGCGCGAGGGCGAAAGGGAAAACTGCCCGTTCGCAGTCAAAATAACGTCGGTAATGGGCGGCTCGCCCGACGCCGCTGCGGAAATCATACCCTTTACCGACCTCGTGCCCTACTACCCGACGCGCAGAATTATCCTCGAAAGCGCGGCGCACAACGCCAAGGAAAACCTCTCCATGCGCGCGGTCGATTTGCTCACGCCCATCGGCTTCGGCCAGCGCGCGCTAATCGTCGCCCCGCCCCGCACGGGCAAAACGGTTCTGATGCAGAGCATTGCAAAGTCGATAAGAATAAACAACCCCGACGCAAAGCTCATAATCTTGCTCGTCGACGAACGCCCCGAAGAAGTCACCGACTTCCGCAGGGCAATAGACGCGGAGGTTGTCGCCTCGACTTTCGACCAAGACGCAACCAGCCACGTGCACGCCGCCGAAATGGTAATCAGCCGCGCCCGCAGAATGGTCGAGGGCGGCGAAGATGTCGTGATATTGCTCGACTCGATAACAAGGCTCGCGCGGGCGTACAATGCGCTAATGCCCAACGGCGGGCGCACGATGTCCGGCGGCGTCGAGGCGAACGCGCTGCAAAAGCCCAAAAAGTTTTTCGGCTCGGCGCGAAACATCGAGGGCGGCGGGTCGCTGACAATCATCGGAACTGCGCTAATCGAGACGGGCAGCAAGATGGACGAAGTGATTTTCGAGGAATTCAAGGGCACGGGAAATCTCGAGCTCGACCTCGACAGGTCGCTTTCCGACAAAAGAATCTTCCCCGCAATCAACATCGAAAAGAGCGGCACGCGCAAGGAGGAACTGCTCTACCACCCCGACGAACTCACTAAAATATACACACTTAGACGCGCAATGAAGGGCATTCCCGCAGCCGACGCAATGGAAATGTTGATCCAACGCCTAAAAAAGGTGAAAACAAATGTTGAATTTTTGTTAGGATTGAATAGATAGTTAGCTTTCTACCTTATTACGCATACATCCCCAACGGAGAAAAAAAGTGACATCCGCAGACGATTACGTTCTACAACTAATGCAAGACAGGGCACTTGTGCCCGCAGACGCAATAAAACTCGGACGCGAACAACTCGTTTCGGAAGGAGTGCCCGCTTCGGACATCGATTCCAAACTCATCGATTTGCTCGTCGAAAAGCGTTATTGCAAGTTCGAGGATATCACGAAGCTTCTCTCGGAAGAATTCAATATTCCGATTGTATCGCTTCAGGATATTCGTGTTGACGACGAAGTATTAAAACTCCTGCCCAAGGAGACACTCAGAAAATACAAAGTGTTCCCGATCTCGATGGACGGCGGACAGCTCGAGCTTGCCATATCCGACCCCATGGATATGGACTCGGTAGACGACATCAGCCATATCATAAATATGTCGGTCGACCTGCGGCTCGCCAATCCCGACGAAATCGACAGGGCAATCGACGAACACTTCGGCATAAATACGGGCAACGTTTTCGGCACTGCCGAAGGCGGCGACGCAACCGACGCGATTTCCGCGGCGGCGGGTGTAGCCGACGAAGAAGCCCCCATTATAAAATACGTCGAAACCCTCATCACCGAAGCGGTAAAACGCAGGGCGTCCGACATTCATCTCGAGCCGCTCGAAAAACGCTTCCGCGTGCGCTACCGCATTGACGGCGTGCTCATCGAGGTCGAAAACCCGCCCAAGCGTCTGCAACCGTCGATTATCTCGCGCCTCAAACTTATGGCGAACATCTCCATCGCCGAAAAGCGCGTGCCCCAAGACGGACGTATCCAAATTTCATTCGACAAAAAGGAAATCGACTTGCGTGTCTCGAGCCTTCCGACCGTCTACGGCGAAAGTATCGTTATGCGTATTCTCGACAAGGAAGGCTTGAGGCTCGGGCTCCCCGAACTCGGCTTCTTCTCCGACGACCAAGCGGTCTTCGAAAGAATCGTCGGAATGGCTGACGGCATATTCCTCGTAACAGGCCCGACGGGTTCGGGTAAGTCGACGACCCTCTATTCCGCACTCAACTACCTCAACCACCCCGACCGCAAAATCATCACGGTAGAAGACCCTGTCGAATACCAGATGACGGGTATCAATCAGGTTCAGGTCAGGCGCGAGGTCGGAATGACGTTCGCGGCGGCGTTGCGCTCAATGCTCCGCCAAGCCCCGAACATCATCATGATCGGGGAAATCCGCGACCTCGAAACCGCGGAAATCGCCATCAACGCCTCGCTGACCGGCCACATGGTATTCAGTACCCTGCACACAAACGACGCCCCCAGCGCGGTTACGCGATTGGTCGACATCGGCGTAAAGCCGTTCCTGGTCAGCGCGTCGTTGCGCGCGGCTCTGGCTCAGCGACTGGTAAGAAAAATCTGCCCCAACTGCAAAGCCGCCTACAACCCCGATCCGCGCACATTGCAGGCTATCGGAATCAACGAAATCGAAGCCTCCAAGACAACCTTCTACCACGGCGAAGGCTGCCCCAAGTGCAACGGTATCGGGTTCAAGGGTCGAATGGGCATTTTCGAAATTTTCATCGTAAACGAAGAACTCCAGCAGATGATATACGAAGGCAGAACCCTCGTGGAACTGCGCACGAAAGCGCGCGAGCTCGGAATGAGGTCGATGCGCGAAGACGGTATCCGCAAAGTCGGAGGCGGACTAACCACCGCCGACGAAGTTCTCAAGGTCACAATGAACGAAGCGTAAGGCGAAAGGCATAAGGCAATGTTTGAAGACCACAACAACTCGATTTACGATATTTTTCTGGCGAACAAAATGCTCACAAAAGAGCAGCTCGACCAGCTCAACGAAACCCACCTGAACACGGGCAACTCGCTCGCCGACACTATTGTCGCGTCGGGGCTTGTCGACAAGCAAAAGCTCTTGGAGGCGGTTGCGGCGTATCTGAACTACGAATACGTCCCGATTGCCCCCGCGACTATCCCCGAGAACGTCGTAAAGCAGCTGCGCGCGAACTTGGCGCGAACCTACGGCGTCGTGCCCGTAGACTTCACCGACACCACGATTACCCTGCTCGCCAAAGACCCGTTCAACAACGCGGTAATCGACGACCTCACCTTCACGCTCAACAAGGACGTGACGATTCAAGTTACCGACCCCGATATGGTCGATAAGCTAATCGTCCAGTGCTACGGCGAGGAGGACTCGAACATCGACGACCTCATTTCGGAAATCTCGAACGTGCAGTTCGACACCTCCTCCGAAGCCGACGCGGCAAGCATGGCGAACGAAACGCCGATTATCCGTTTCGTAAACCTGATTTTGCAGCAGGCTATCCGCGACAAGGCGTCCGACATTCACTTCGAGCCGTTCGAAGACGTATTCAGAATCCGCTACCGTATCGACGGCGCGCTGTACGAAATGGCTCCGCCGCCCAAGAGCTTGGCACTACCCGTAATCTCGCGCATAAAAGTTTTGGCGAACCTCAACATCGCCGAGCAGAGAATCCCACAGGACGGCAGAATCAAGATGACAATCTCGGGACGCCCAGTTGACTTGCGTGTATCCACCCTGCCCACGCAGTTCGGCGAAAGCGTCGTGTTGCGCGTTCTCGACAAGAGCGTCGTGAACCTCGACCTCGACAAGCTCAGCATGACCGACGAGCTCGTCGGCAATATCCGCAGGCTCGTAAAGCTCCCCAACGGTATTTTCATCGTAACCGGCCCGACGGGCTCGGGTAAAACGACGACCCTCTACTCCGCCCTGCGCGAAGTCAACACCGTCGACGTGAAAATCCTGACCTCCGAAGACCCCGTCGAATACGAAATCGACGGAATCATGCAGGTGCAGATAAACCACCAAGTCGGGCTCGACTTCGCCCGATGCCTGCGCGCATTCCTGCGTCAAGACCCCGACAAGATAATGGTCGGCGAAATCCGCGACCTCGAAACCGCCCAAATCGCGGTTCAGGCGTCGCTGACTGGCCACGTCGTGCTCGCGACGCTCCACACAAACGACGCCCCGGGGGCTGTTACGCGACTTATCGATATGGGTCTCGAACCCTTCCTTATCGCCGCGTCCCTCGAAGGCATTCTCGGCCAGCGACTCGTCCGCCGAATCTGCCCCTCGTGCAAAACCGCCTACGAACCCGATCAGGACATCATCGATATGCTCGGGGTCGACCCGATTGAAATCGCCGACAAGCAGTTCTTCTTCGGCAAGGGCTGCCCCGACTGCAACGGCTCGGGCTACAAGGGGCGACAGGGGCTCTTCGAACTTCTGCTCGTCAACGACGCGTTGCGCGACCTCATCACGGCGCGCGCCCCGACGCTCGTTCTCAAGCAAAAGGCAATCGAGCTTGGCATGCGCACCCTGCGCGACGACGGCCTGCGCGCGATTTTCGACGGCGCGACGACTGTCGACGAAGTTTTAAAATACACTTAATAAAAAAGGAAAACCGTTATGGCAAAATTCAAATATATCGCCCTCGACAAAGAGGGACGCGAGTTGAGCGGAGTCGTGGAATCGACAAGCGAAAGCCGCGCCCGCAAGGAATTGGCGGCGCAGGGGCTTTCTGTTACAAGAATGGCTGAAGTGCCGACCGTCGCCTCCGAAAAGAAGGCGGGCGGAGCAAAAGCGAAAAAACCCCTCATCGGAACGGGAATAAGCAAGGAAAACATCACGGTGTTCTCCCGCCAGCTTTCGACCCTTCTGAAGGCGGGGCTGCCGCTTCTGCGCGCGCTCGAAGTCATCGCAAGGCAGGAGAAAAATCCGTACTTCAAGGCGATTATCGAACAGCTCGCCGACAACGTAAGAACGGGTAATAAATTCTCCGACGGTCTTGCGCAACACCCCAAGATTTTCGACAAGCTTTATGTCAACATGGCAAAGGCGGGCGAAGCGGGCGGCGTGCTCGACGTAGTTCTCGACAGACTCTCGACGTTTCAGGAAAAGGCTCTCAAAACCACAAACAAGGTCAAGAGCGCAATGGTCTACCCCGTGGTCATCATGGGCGTTGCGGTTGCGATTGTCGTAATCCTTATGATATTTGTCGTTCCGCAGTTCCAGAAAATCTTCACGGATATGCTCAAGGGCAACGCGCGCATGCCCGCGCTAACCCAGACGATTATCGACATCTCCGACTTCATGAAGGAAAACTACATTCTCACTGGGCTGATTGTCATCGGCGCGGTGCTCATAGTCAAAATGTTCTTCAAGACGAAAGTCGGCGTGCGTGTCTGGGATACGGCGGCGTTGAAGCTCCCGAAAATCGGCGACATGGTTATGAAGTCCACCGTCGCGCGCTTTACGCGCACGTTCGGCACACTGCTCGCCTCGGGCGTTCCGATTCTCGAAGCGTTGACGATTACCCGCGGGACTATCAACAACTCGCTGATTTCCGACGCCCTCCTGCGCGTTCACGACAGAGTCCGCGACGGCGAAAACCTCTCCACGCCGCTCGACCAGCAGAAAATCTTCCCGACAATGGTAACCAGCATGGTCGAAGTCGGCGAAGAAACGGGGCAGCTACCCGAAATGCTCAACCGCATCGCCGACAACTACGACGAAGAAGTCGACAACTCGGTCGGTGCGATTACGTCGGTCATCGAGCCTATAATGATTGTCTTCTTGGCGTTGGTCGTCGGTACAATCGTCATCGCGCTCTTCCTGCCGATTATCCAAATCATTCAAAACCTCACAGGCGGCTAATCGTCGCCCGCAGGCAATTTGAAATAACATAAATTTCGGCTTCGGCGCGAACCGTTTTTTCGGGATTTCCCGTTGAGAGCGGTTCGCGCCTGTTTTTGATAAAAAATTATCGCGACAAAAATGGGAGTTTCAATAAAGGCGCTTTCCTACACCCTTCCCTCCGAAAAGCTTGCAAATTCGGAGCTGGAACGGCGTTTCGGCAAAACGGCAATGGACAAAATCGCGGCGGTATCGGGGATTTTGGAACGCCGCCGCGCCCCCGCCGACGTCTGCGCCTCCGACTTGGCGTGCGACTGCGCAAACCTGCTTTTCGAAAAATCGGGATTCGCGCGGGAAAATATCGACCTGCTCGTACTCGCGACCCAAACTCCCGACTACCTCATTCCGACAACCGCGTGCATTCTCCAAAAACGGCTCGGACTGAAGAACTCCTGCGCGGCGTTCGACATCAACTTGGGGTGCTCGCAATTCGTCTACGCGCTCGCGACCGCGCGGGCTTGGATAGAAAACTCCCTCGCAAAAAACGCCCTCGTTCTCTGCGCCGACACCCCGTCGAAAACGCTCGACGAAAACGACCGCTCGACAGTCTGCGTCTTCGGAGACGCCGCAGCGGCGTGCCTGCTCACTGCTTGCGAAAAGAACTCCCTGCTCGACTTTTCGTTCGGAACGGACGGCGCGGGCTACGACTCGATAATATGGCGTAACTCCGCCTTGCGCAAATCGGACGGCGACGACAAAATGAGAATGGACGGCTTCAAGATTTTCGCATTCGCCTACAAGCGCGCATGCGAATCCGTCGCCGAAATCCTCGCAAAAAATTCGCTGACAATCGACGACATCGACCTGTTCGTATTCCATCAGGCGGGCGAAATGATTGTAAAATCGTGCGCCGAACGCCTTAAAATTCCGCCCGAAAAAGTCTACTTTAAAATGCACGACATCGGCAACTGCGGCGGCGCGAGCATTCCGATTGCGCTCGCCGACGCGGCGGCTTCGGGGCGTCTGAAACCGTCGATGAAAGTGGCGGTCTGCGCATTCGGCGTCGGGCTTTCGTGGGCGAGCGCAATCATAGACTGGGACGAAAATTTCGCGGGCGCATACACCGACTGCGATTTCTCAAATTCCCCCGAAAAGCCCGCAAGCCAGTCCGCCGCCGACCTGCCGCGCACAGTATAATTAGCCACGGCGCACGCATTCACGTTAATCGACCACCCGCGCCGCGCGGGAAATCGGCAGACGCCCCGCGCTCCGCCTGCGCGAAAAATCAGACGCGGCAGACGAGCGCGAAATTGTTCGCGATATGGCTTGTCGCCAGCGCAAGAATGTACTTCGGCTTACCCGAAATTTTCATATTGTCGATTTTTTCCGAACCCGTTTTCTGACGCCAGATTTCCGCGCCGCTTTCGAGCGAATACAAAACCTGCGCGAGCGTCGAAAGCGTCGAAACCGACTCAATATAGCCCGTGTTGAAAACGTTCGTTATCATCGGGACATTCGGAAATGCCGCGCCGCAATAATCCAAAACTTTGGCGTCCTGCGCGTCGCCGCGCGGACTCCAGACGATAAGCCCGATTTCGGATGCGGCGACTCCCGCGCGTTCCAACGCCTCGGCAGCCGCAATTTTCAAACCGCCGCCCGAAAGGTTCGTCCCCTCGAATTCGTCGGGCTCTTCGTACGACGCGAACGAAAGGATTGTCCCGTAAACGCGCGCCCCGCGCTCGGCGGCGGAAGACTCGCGCTCCAAAAGCATTGCGCACGCGCCCTCGCCGTAGACCGTCGCAAACTGTTCGTCGGAGCGCAAAGAGAAAGGCGTTTGGTCGGGATACAAATTCCCGATTTTCGCGTATCCGTCAAGCTGCTGGGCGTAAAGTTCGTCTGCGGCAAACGCAACGACTTTTTCGGCGCGCAGCTCGCGAAGAACGTCGGCGGAATAGCCGAGAGCCTGCAAACCGCCGTTCGGCCCCGAAGTCAGGGTTATGTTCGCGCCCTTTATCTCGAGGGCTTTCGAGACCCACCCTGCCGTGGAATTCGCCGTCGTGTTCGAAAAGCAGCCGACATCGCCGCGCCGCTCGGGAGTCGAAAACACGGCGTCCATATGCGCAGTTTCGCTCGAGCCGCGGCTCACGGCGGCAGTAATACCGACATTCGCGCTGTCGGCGCGCCCGATTTTAACGCCCGCGTCGTCGAGCGCGCGCTTTGCCACAAGCGTCGCGTAAACGCTTATATTGTTCATTCCCGAAAAATCGACGCGCCTGTCGAGCGTGCGAACGTTGAGCGCGGGAACGAGTCCGGCGCGGAAAGGCGAATCAAAACGTTCGATTTTTGCAATCGCGCATTTTCCCTCGGCAAGAGCCGCCGCGTTTTCCGCAAGCGTAGTGCCGAGCGGCGAGACGTTCCCCAGCCCCGTAATCGCAATGCCCTCTCCGTACGCGCGCTTTTTCGGGGAATTTTTGAATCCGCGTTTTGCGACAACCACAGCCGCGTTGTTGCCGCCGAAAGCATAGTTCGCCGAAATGAAGCAGTCGTACGCGCCGCGCTTTGACTGCGCCAGCGCGGAAATCTCGCAGCCCGCGCGTTTGCCGACATTGCGCAGAGTCGCGGGAATGAAGTCGGCGTTCATCGAAAGGACTTGGCAGGTCGCCTCCAGAATCCCCGTCGCGCCCATGCAGTGCCCCATATAGGATTTCGTGGAAGTCGTCGGGACGTCCGCGCCGTTCAAAAACTTGGCAATCCCCTTGGACTCCGCCCTGTCGTTCGCAACCGTGCCCGAGCCGTGGGCGTTCACGCAGCCCAGCTCGGCGGCAGATACGCCCGCATCGGCAGCCGCGCCGAGCAAAGTTCTATAAACGCCGTCGCCGCGCGGGTCGGGTTGGGTCGGGTGGTGGGCGTCGCTGGTGGTCGCGTGCCCTACAATCTTGCAAATGCCCGTCGCACCGCGCCTGTCGACTGAAGCCGCACTTTCGACTACCCAAAACGCCGCGCCCTCGCCGATATTCATACCATCGGGGGTCGAAAACGGCGCGATTTTTTCGGGCGAGACTACTTTTATCGCGCTAAAACCCGCGAAATTCGAAAGCGACAGCGCGTCCGCCCCGCCGACCAAAACCAAATCGCACCTGCCCGACTCGATAATCGACTCCGCAAGCCCGATAGCCGCCGTCGAACCCGAGCACGCCGTATTCACCGACCAGCATTCGCCGCCGACACCCGTCGCCGCAACCAACGCCTTTTGGAGGGAATAAAACTCGGATTGAGTGGAAACGTTTCGGTCGAAAACCACGTCTTCGCCGAACTTTTTGCGGTACTCCGCCTCGCCCGAATTCAGCCCCGCATTGCACGAGGCTACGACATACCCGACCTTCCCCGAATACGCGCTAAGGTCGATACCAGCGTCCTCGAGAGCCGCGCGCGCCGCGCAAACGGAAATCCTGAAAAACGGGTCGGGATACTGCGCCAATTCGGCGGACGACATTCTTTGCGACGGGTCGAATCCGCGTATTTCGGCGCAGATTTTCGACGCAAACGGCGACAAATCGAGCTTTTTTCCGACAACAATTCCGTCCGCGCCGCGCTCGAGGGCGTCCAAGACTTCGGCTTTCGTGCAGCCCAACGGCGAGACAATTCCGATACCGCTCACGATTGCTTCGGGGAGAATTTCCGTTTTTTCAAATTTATCCATATCAATGCGATTTCAAATTGTATTTTACGAGGCGCAAACGCAGCGACACCGCCCCCGCCCCGACTTCGAGCAATTTTGGCAGCGAGTTTTCGCCGTATTCGAGAAAATCCACCCGCACGTTTTCGGTTTCGGCAAAACGCGGCAATCCGTTTTCGGAGTGCGCCGAAAGTGTCTTTGCGCCGATCGAATCGAGCAAGCCCAGACTCAGCCTGAAAATTTCGGCGGCGAGCTTCTCCGCGCCCCGCCTGCGCCCCGCAAGCGCGTCCGAAACTACCATTTCGGCAACCTTTCCGTCCGCCGAAAATCTGCCTTTGACAAGCGCGCACGCGCCCGCGTCGAGCGACATTGCATAGCCGCCGCGCGAAAGCTTCGCCACGCAAACGGTAATCGGGATTTCGCGCCCGTATACCGACAAAACCCCGCGCTGGACGTATGATGCGCAGCGCGAAAGCCCGTAGTCGGCAATCGCCCCGCAGAGGGCGCAAAGCGGCGCAAGAAGCAAAAAAACTGTCAAAAACAGGCGTTTCATTTGCCGAGAAAACGCCCTATTTCAGCCGATTGCGGAGCTGACAAATCGAAGAACCCCGAAAGGTCGATTCCGCCCGAAATGTATTTGCGAACCGCAAGTTCCGTCCTGTCGCCGCCCGCGTCGAAAATCACGACTTTCCTGGGCTCGCGCGTGCCGTCCTTCAGCTCGACCACAATTTTTTCGATAAATTTCCGCAGCGCGGCGTCCCTCGGAACGAGCACAACCGAACCGTCCGCCTGCTTGGACGAGTCGAAAACTCCGCCCGAAATTTCACCGCCCGCAACCACGCCGCGCAACGCCGCCATTATGTCAGCCAAAATGCCCGACGGCGCATTGACGCGCTTCCAGACGCCGTTTTCAAGCTCGAACGCCGCGGCGTTTTTGCCGTCGAAAAGCGTGAGCGACTCGTATGGCGAAAGCGTCTGCCAGCGCACGCGCCCGTCGGAGTCGGCGGCGAGCAGGTATTCGCCCGCGACGGGTTCGTCGAAAAACTCGACGTATTTTTTGCCGTCGAAAACCGCGACAAACGCCTGCCCCGCGAACGAGGCGACGCCGCAAAACGCAAAAATCAAAAATGCCGCAAATTTTTTCATAAAACGCGAAATACCGTTATCGCCGCCATCGAGGTGCTCGAGAGCGAGTATTGGGCGTACGTGCCCGCGCCGCGCCGCAAAGCCGCCGCGATTGCAAACGCGGACGCGCTGTAGTTGCGCCCTTGATAGTCTTCCAAAAATTCGAAGCCGCCGAAGTGTTTTGAGATTTTTTCGAGCATTTTGCTTTTTGCGCCCGAGAGTCGGAACGGGCAGAAATAGGCGTCTACTTTCGCGTCCGCCCCGAGCGCATCCGCCAAGACGGACTCCACGCGCGCGATTTCCGACTCCGCGCAATTTTCGGCGCGGCGGATTTCGAGCTTCGAGATTTCCGCAACCGCCGAGAAATCGGGATTTTCTTTCCCGATAAAATACGCCGCGCAGGAGTCCGAAAACACCGCAGCGCCCGCAGGCGATTTTTGCGCCGCGAAGAGTTCGGCAATGCCGTCGCGCTCGTCGCCGCCCGCAACAAATGCGTTGTCGCACGAGCCGCCGCGGATTCTCGCGCAGGCTTCGGCAAGGGCGGCCTCGAAGGAAATCTCCTTTGCGGTTGTCGAGCAGTTGTAGCCCGTAGCCTTGAAAAACAGGGCGAGCGCGGAGGCTGGCGCGTTGTGAACCGAATTGGTGAAAGCGGTCGGCAAGGGAGTGCGCTCGCGCGAGGAAATCACGCTCTCGAGGAATTTGCGGGTCTGCTCGACCATTCCCAAGCCCGTAGAGCAGCTCACGCAGGTGCGCCCGCCGAACGCCGAAGCCCCCGCGTGTTGCGCCGCCGAACGTGCCGACTGCAAAAACATGCGCTGGAGCTTCGCCCACTTGCGTTTTTTAAGCGGCGGTATGTCGGAAAGCAAATCGTCCGAAAGCAGCTCCGCGTTTTCGCGCGTAAGCGGGGTCTTCGCGAAATCGGGATTCGGGCACGCCGTTCCAGCACCGTAGACAAAAATTTTCCCCGAATATTTTTCCGAAGCTTGCGCGCCCGCAAAAGACCAGGGTTTTGCGATTGCCGCGCAGGAGTTGTTCCCGCCGAACCCGAGGCTCACCGACAGCGAGACTTTCGCGCGGTCGTCCGTCAGCGGAACTTTCAGCGGCTCGGGGTTCGCCCCCTCCGAGTAGCCCGCAGACGGCGGGAAGGCGGATTCCGAGAGCGCGCGGATTGCGACTATCGCGTTCAAAATGCCGCTCGCGCCCAATGTGTGTCCGAAAACGCCTTTCAAGGACGAAAACGCGATTTTCGAATTTTCGCCGAAAACCCCGCGCAACACAGCCGTCTCCGCCGAATCGTTCGCGGGAGTCCCCGTGCCGTGGGCGCAGTAATAGGAAATGTCGCCCGCGCAAAGACCCGCCGAGCCCATGCAAAGTTCGATAGCCGCCTTTGCGCCCGCGCCGTCGGGGTGCGGAGCTGTCGGGTGGTAGGCGTCGCAGGTCGAGCCGAAGGAAAGAAATTCGGCCAGCGCGGGGCGCGAACCCAAAAATTCGCGCGCGACAACCACAATCACTCCGCCCGCCTCGCCAAGATTTATTCCGTCGCGCGAAGAGTCGAACGGCTTGCAGACTCCGCCAGAAAGCAGGCGCAAAGAGCCGAACCCGTTGACCGTAATGCGCGAGAGCGTGTCCGCGCCGCAGACTACGGCGGCGTCTGCGCGCCCCTCGGAAATCGCAAGGCACGCGGACTCGAGCGCAAGCGATGAGCTTGAGCACGCCGTCGAGAAAGTCGCGCACTCGCCGCGCGCGCCTATGCGCTTTGCGACAAGCTCGGCGAGCGTCGAGCACTCGTAGTATCGGAATGCTGAGTCGGCGGTTTCGCGCCCCGATTCGAGTATTTTTGCGAACGCGTTTTCGCTCTCCAAAATCCCGCCGACGGAAGTCCCCGCGTAGACGCCTATGCGCTTTGGGGAAATCCCCGCAAACGAAAAATTCTCCAAAGCCTCGTCAAGCGCGGAAAAGAGAATGCGCGCGCAGCGCGGCAGGCGCGCGGGAAAAGATGAAAATCCGCCAGCCGCCCCGACAACCGTCGAAAGGTGCTCGGGCGAGTCGAAGATTCCGCAGCCGCCCAATTCGCGCATATGTTTGCCTGCGGGGTCGAACGCGGCTTTGTAGGCGTTCTCCGCCCCCGCGCCCGAGTCGCAGCAAATGCCGCAGGCGACGACTGTCGGCGAGCGTTCCATTATTTTTTATGCGCAATGATGTAGTCGGCAAGAGCCCCCAGAGACGCAAAAACCGTCGTCGCCGAATCCTTGTCCGACACCGAAATTCCGTATTCGTTTTCGACCATCACGACGAGTTCGAGCGCGTCGACGGAGTCCAGCCCGAGCCCGTCGTCGCCGAACAGAGGCGTGTCCGCCCCCAAGGAGGCTTCGTCGATACCGCCCAAATTGAGGGTCGAAATTATTTTCTTTCGCAAGTCCGAGATTAAAGCGTTTTTGTCCATTTTCTTTTAATTACTTACCCGAACACGCTACCCCAGCCGCCGCCCCGCGACAAGAAAAAAGCCAAACCTACTTCCAAAAATCGTAAAAATTATACCATTGATACGGGTATTGTTTCAAAACTTCTTCGAGATTTCCGAAAAATTCGCCCGCCCCCTTTTGCGCCGCCTCCGCGGAATTTGCGCAAGACGAAAGGTCGATTTCCCGACAAAACGAAACGTATTTGAAGGGCGATTTGCGGACGCAGAAAATCTGCAAAACCGCAGCCCCCGACCTCCACGCACACACGTACGGCGCGGACGGCGCGGCGACCCTCCCGCCGAGAAAGTCGGCTTCGACCGACCTGCCGCCCGCGTCCCTGTCGGCGTGCATCGCCGCTATCGCTCCGCGCTTCAAAGCCCCGTACACGGCAATCGGCGAAAATCCGTCGGAAGTGTCGGCGAGCGTTTCGGGGACTCCGCGCGTGCGCACCGACTCCGAAAGCTTCGCGATTTCCGCCCTCTCGCGGTTCGCCCCGACAATTTCGGCGTCGGGGAATTTCCGCGCAAGCTCGCCCGAGGCAATCGCCCAGCCGCCCGTGTGCGAGGCGAGTATCAGAACGCCCCTGCCGCGCGCGCGCGCACTTTCGATGACCGCCGCGCTTTCGTCGCATATTCCGATTGAATCCGACCCCGCAAAATACGCGGTTTTGTCGAGAATCGACACCCCGAACGAGAACGCCGATTTGTACGACTGCCACGAAATAACCGAGATTTTTCGCCCGAATATCCGCGACAAATAGTCGGCAATCGGCGCGACCGCCCTGCGCCTGAAGACGACGAAAAACGCCGACACAAAAACCAGCAGAAAATACGCGGGCAAAAGCCCAATTTTCAGAAGCCGCAGGAAAATCAGATTCCCCCAGTATCCGCCGTACGACTTGCCGCTCCACTTTAAATTTTTATTTTCCATCGCCAGATTTTCCCCCGAAAGAAACCGCCAAAAACGGCGCAATGCAAAGCGACGCGCAGAGAATCGAAAACACCGAAACCGCCGCCGCCACACCAAGCCCCGAAATCACCGTATGCCGCGCGAGCGCGAGAGTCCCGAACGCCGCGATTGTCGTTATCGCGGAGAGCAAAACGGGCCCGCCCGCCGCGCGCGCGTTCGCGTTTTTGACCGCGCCGTAGAAAATCATAACCGCGTAGTCCTGCGCCAAGCAGACGGAAAAAATCACGAAAACGGAATTCGTGAGCGTGATTTTCGTCCCCGTAATTTCCATCAGCGCAAACGACCAGACCAACCCTACCGCAACGCAAAGCATAACCCCCGCCGCCGCCAAAACTGAGCGCAGCGCGTACGAAAGGTAAATCCCGACCGCCGCGAGCGACACGAGCGCGCATTTCAGGAAAATCGAGCGCGTAGTTTGCGAAATGTGCGTCTGCAAATATTGCATATCAAGCAAAAACGCCCCCGACTTCCCGACCTGCGTCGCACTCCCGCCCGAAGAACCAACGCCAACCGCCGACCCCGCACCCGCGCCGTAGCGTCCGCCCGCAACGACGTCGGCGAGTTTGCCCAAATCCGCGCCGCTTTCGACGGAAATCGGGACGCACAGCGCGCAGGTTTGCGAATCCCTAAAAATTCTCTTTGCGAAAATTTTGGACATTTGCGGGGAGTCGGACAGCGCGACCGCCGAGCTGCGGGCGTTTTGGATTGCGTCGAGCGCGGGCTTGAACGCGGCGGGATTTATACCGTTTTCGCGCGCGACTTTCGAAACCGTATCGGAAAATTCGCGTAGTTTTTCGGGAGTCCAGAAAGCTTCCCATTTTTCGAGATTTTTCTCGGCGGCAGCCGATGATTGCAAGAGCTTAGCCGTGCGAGAAATCTCCGCGCCGCCCAATTTTTCCGCGCGGGCACACGCGGCGGCAAGCTCGGTTGCGGCTTCGTCAAAAGTGCGCCCGTAGGCGACGATTTGCGGGGAGGAAACCGCCACCCCCCACGCGGCTCGAACGCGCAAGTCCGACTGTTCGAGCCGCTCGGATTTGGAGGCGAGCGACGACACCGCGCCGTCGAATCCGACCCGCAACGCAAGCGGCAACGCGGCTAATGCGAGCAGGCAGGCGGCGGCGGCAAAAACGCGCGGGCGTGCGAACTGGAGCAAAAGAACTTTGTCGGCGATTCTTTCGAAAAAAGTCGGGCGCGCGCGAGCGCGCGAAAGCGCGGTTGCAAAGGCGGGCAGGACAAAGACGGAGACTGCGGCTGTAGCCGCAACCGACACAAACCCGAAAAGTCCCAACTGCGCCATCGCGCCGCCGAGGTATGCGATTATCGCAAAGGCGGTGAGCGTCGTAAAGCATATCGCAAAAATCGGCGAAGAAAGCGAGTCCGCCGTCTTCTGCGCTTCGGGGATTGAAATTTTTCCGCGCGAATCGAGCGGGTACAAAATGTGGAGCGCGTAGTCGATTCCAACCCCCGCGGCAATCGACGCAAACGCAACCGACAACGCCGAAACCTGCGAAAACGCACACCGCAAAACGCAAAACGCCGCGACCGTCCCCATCAAAGTCGGTACTGCCGCCGCGAGGGCGAAAACCCGATTGCGGAAAGCCGAAACGCACACCGCCAAAATCAGGGCGCAGGTTATCGGCAGACACCGCGAGGAATCCGCGCGCGCTATTTGCGCGTTGTCCGCCGACATCGCGTAAGCGCCGATGTAGTCGATTTGCGCTTCGGGAAATTTTGATTTTGCGCGGATTATTGCGCCGTCGGCAAGTGCGCAAACGCGGACGGCGAAATCGGAGTCGGCGGCATTGCCCGCGTACCGAACAATCAGCAAAAAATTCTCCCCTTTCGAATCCGCGAGCACCGCGCCGTCGGGCATCGCACCCATCGTCGAAAAATCGCGAAGCCGCCCGACGACATCGGGAACACAGCCGAGCACGTCGCCGAAAAGCATTTTGCGGAAAATCCCTCCGCCGACTCCCGACATCTTCTTTTTATAATACTCAAAGCGCGCCCGAACCGCCGATTCGGAAGTCGCGGCGGACAAGTCGAAAGAGCCGTCGTAAAGAAGCGGATAAGCCCGCGCGATTTCCCCCGCAGCCTGCGCGGCATCGGGGTAGTCCGCCGTTTCGAAACCCGCCTCCGAAAGCGACTGCGCAAGGCTGCGGGCGCAGGCGCGCGCGTCCCTTCCCGAAACATTAAAATACAAAGTATCAGACCCGCCGAACCACTGCGAGGCGCGTTTGTAGTCGTCGAGCTGCGCGTCGCGGAACGGGAGCAAATCGAAAACGTCGGTTTTCATCGGAGTGCCGACCGCCGCCCAAAGCCCGAGCGCAAACAGCGCGGCGAGCGCAAGCCCGACAAGGAGCAAATGCGCGTAAACAAACCCGACGACTTTCCCCGCAATCTTCATTCCGAAACCGAAAGTTTGCAGAGGATTTTCTTCGAAAAAAATGTCGCCATAAACGAAAACTTCGCGTTCATAAGCGAAAATTTCGCGGTATCGACAATCGGACGGTAGTGCGACGCCTTCAAGCTCTCGGGAGTATAGACTGCGGGGATTGCAACTTCGCGCAAGCCGATTCCCGCCCACGCCGCGCGAACCAAAAGTTCGGCCTCGTACACGAATCCGCCGCCGCGAAGCCGCAATTTCGATATTTGCGCGAGCGGGTAGCAGCGGTATCCGCACTGGGTGTCCGAAAGTTTTATACCGGTTTCGTAGGCGAACCAGAAGTTGGAAAATTTATTCATAAACCTGCGCTCGGGCGGAATGTCGGCGGCGGAAAAATCGCGGACTCCGACTATGACGCACTCGGGATTTCGGCGGGCGGCGAAAACGAATTGCGGGAAGCTCGAGGTCGGGTGCTGCCCGTCGGCGTCGATTGTTATCGCGTGGGTAAATCCGCGCGCGGCAGCCTCGGCGAATCCCGATTTCAGAGCCTCCGCCTTGCCGCGGTTTGCGTCGGAGCGCAACACGCGCGTGCGGCCGTCGGGCGCGGCGACGGGAACGTCCGAGCCGTCGTCGACGACAATCACGTCGACCCACTCGGGCAGCGAACGGACTACCCCCGCGAGTGTCTCGGCGTTGTTGTGGCACGGAATCAGCGCGCAAAATTTGGGCATATTCGCGCGGTCTTTGCTTTGCTCTTGAAAAGAATCTCCCATATGTTAAATTTCGCAAATATTTTCTATAAACACCAACTTATTGCAAATACAAATGGCAATCGACCGCAAAAAGCTCGAACGCAGAAAAGAAATTTCGGCGCAACTGAAGGAAAAACTGATTGAGGCACTCGACATTCCATACGAACCCGCCGACATCGGCGCGGACACCGCACTCATCGGCTCGGGGCTGGGGCTGGACTCGCTCGACGTGCTCGAAATCGTGCTGTGCGTAGAAAACAATTTCGGGGTCAAGATTCCCGAAGGCGAGCTGCTCGCGCTGCGCTCGTTCAACACTCTCGTGGATTTCATAATTTCCGAACAGGACAAACAATGAGGGAACTTGCTTTAAAAAATTTCTGGGAAAAGCTCGGCGGACAATTCGGGACGCTCGGGTCGGGGCAATGCGCGGTTTCGTTCGGCGACGAGCGCGCGGAGTACGCGGCAATCCGCGAAAGCGTCGCACTGTGCGACGTTTCGTTCGCGCAGATAATCGAATTTTCCGAAGCCGAGGGAATCGACTTCCTCGACACCGTTTTGGCGGCGAACATTTTGAAGTTGCGCTACGGGAGAATCATCGACACGTTCCTCGCCTCTCCCGACGGTAAAGTTGCGGCGGAGGCGTTTGTCGCGAACATCGACGACAAGGTTTTCGCGGTGCTCGAGTCCCTCGACGACGGCGCGGCAAAGCCGCTGATCGACGGCGGCGGGCGCGACGTTTCCGCCGACTATGTGTCGCTGTCGGTCGACGGCCCGAAGGCGCGGGAAGTCGCGCAGGACATCTTCGGTTCGGACATTTTTAATTTGCCCTTCCCATCCGTCGAAAAATACGAGTTCGACTCCGCCCCCGCGTACCTGATGCGTTGCGGCAAAACGGGCGAATTCGGATACACTTTCATAGTCCCGACCGCGAAAGCCGAAGCCATGGCGCAAAAGCTTTTGGATAGCGTCGGACGCTTCGGCGGGCGCGTCTGCGGAACGGCGGCGCGGGCTGTCGCGGAAATGGAAAGCGGATTTTTCAACGTCTACGCCGAGGGAGCGGAAGTCGGCGACCCGATTGCGCTTTCGCTGCAATGGCAGGCCGATTTTTCAAAGGAATCGTTCGCGGGTTTTGAAAACATTTCTAAGTCGCGTGCGGACGGTGCAAAGGCCGCCATCACCGCAGTCGCTGGAAGCGGAGTCGCAAAGGGCGCGAAAGTCTACGACGGGGCAAACGAAATAGGGCGCGTCGTCTGCTCCGCGTTTTCGCCATCGCAAAACGGCAACATCGGGCTTGCGCTAATCGACGCCGAGTGCGCGTATCCGTCGCTCGAGCTCTCCTCCAAGCCCAACGGCGAATCCGACATCTTCACGGTTTCGCGCCCGACTGTCGTCTCGAAAAGCCTCACGGAACAAGTCTAATGCCGCGCCGAATCACACGCAGAATCGAAATCTCGCCCGAATTCAGGGACATCGACCTGATGGGCGTGGCGCACAACTGCGTGTACTTCGAGTGGTTCGAACGCGGGAGGCTCGCCCTGCTCTCCGAAGCTTTGGACTTCGAAACCGCACGGGAATTCGGAATCGCCGCCCCCGTCGCGAAAAATTCGTGCGAATACGAAATCCCCGTGAGGCTCGGCGACAGGCTCGAGCTAATCACGCGCCACAGAATCGACGACACCTACACGGGCAAACTGGTCTTCACGCACGAATTGCGCAACCTCGCAAACGGCGCAACGCACGCCTTCGGGGAGTCGGTCTGCGCGATAATCGACATGACGACAATGAAGCCGCTCGCGCAAATCCCCGAGCGCGTGCGCGAAAAATACTACAATTTGAAATAAAATGGAAAAGAAAACCGCGATAATAACAGGCGGCTCGCGCGGGATTGGCGCGGCGATAGTAAGAAAATTCGCGTCCGAAAACATCGACGTGTTTTTCACATACTTTAGCTCCGAGGACGCCGCCCGCAAACTCGCCGAAGAAACGGGCGCAACCCCGATCCGCTGCCAGCAAAACGACCGCGCCGAAATCGCAAAAACCGTCGACGCGGTTTTCTCCCAGCGCGGGAGAATCGACATTCTCGTAAACAACGCGGGAATCACGCGCGACAATTTTCTAATGCTAATGCCCGAGAAATCGTGGGACGACGTGCTCGAAACAAACCTCGACGGCGCGTTCGAATGGACAAAATGCGTGTCGAAAAAAATGTACGCCAAGAAGTCGGGCGCGATTTTGTTCATCGCGTCAGTCTCGGGGCTGGTCGGGGTCGGCGGACAGACAAACTACGCCGCGAGCAAAGGGGCGATTTGCGCGTTCTCGAGAGCCTGCGCCGCGGAGCTCGGGGCGAAATCCATAAGAGTAAACACAATAGCCCCGGGGTTCGTCGAAACCGATATGACCGCGAAAATCCCGCGCGACATCGCCGCAAAACAAAGGGAGAGAATCGTTTTAAAACGCTTCGGCAAGCCCGAGGAAATCGCGGCGGTCGCGCACTTTTTGACCTCCGACGCAGCCTCCTACATAACCGGTCAGACGATAATCGTCGACGGCGGACTCACGGGCTGCATTTAAATCCTAAATTGCTGTGTTATATATAATGGAATACAATTTACATTTTATAACTGAAAAAAAGTTAACAGAAATATGCACCGATATTATACAAAAAGGACAATCGGCAATTTTTTATTCAGACGAAAAACTTTTTGACAATATTGTTGATCCGTTTTCAGCGTTATTTGATTCGGCAATATCGGGAATAACCCTTTCTGAATGGATACAAAGAGAAAAAGCAAGACAAATGCAAAAATCTTTGCAGAATGCAATTGGCACATTTCATCAAAATGTTATTGGCTCTATAATAGGTTGGGAAGATTTGGGAACTGGGAACATCGTGGATCTTAGGTGTACATCTAAAAAAATTCTTGCCGAAGTAAAAAACAAATGGAATACGACAAAAGGTAACCACAAGGTTAGAATATATGATGACTTAAAAAAAATCTTAACAAAACCACAATACCAAGGATACAAAGGATATTACGTCGCAATTCTTTCCAAATCAAAAATCAATACCCCATTTACGCCTTCAGACAACGAAACAAGCACACGGAGAACTCCAAATAAAAACATTATTGAAATTGACGGCGCGACATTTTACGACATCGCAACTGGAGAAAAAAATTCGCTCAAAAGACTATATCACACATTACCTTATATTTTAAGTAAGATATTAAAAAACAATAATATTTTAAAATTTTCTCAAGATCCAATTTTCGATGTCCTTTCAAAAAATTCATTAGATTTGATGTCTTAAAAAAGAAAACCCTTGCATAACGCAAGGGTTTTCTTTTTTATATCATAAATTTTAAAATTTATGAATTTAACAGTGAGAGATGTAAGCCGAGAATTAGACGTATCAGAAGATACAATTCGACGTTGGGATAAAAAAGGTCTAATAAAATCATCAAGGAACGAACTAAATTATAGGGTATTTGATTTAGACGAAGTTCGTAGGTTGCAGGCAAAATTAAACGGTACTGGAAATTCAAATAAATATAAAATATTAAAAACAAACACAAAAACACAATATTCAGCAATAGAATTGTTTGCAGGAGCTGGGGGAACTGCACTTGGACTCGAAAACGCTGGGATAAATCATCTTCTTCTCAATGAAATAGATAAAGACTGTTCAAAAACTCTTAAAGCAAATTTTCCCCAAAACACAAACATTGTCTGTGAAGACGTAAAAAAACTAAATTTCACAGAATTCAAAGATAAAGTAGACATCGTTCAAGCTGGGTTTCCTTGTCAAGCATTCAGCTATGCAGGGAAATCTCG
>DJPO01000006.1 GCA_002437405.1 Opitutia bacterium UBA6410
TTACTGTCTTTACTATCTTAAAACTCTTGAATATCACACTGGGCATTGTAAGAGATTTTTCCTCTTCTTTGCCCTCCTTTTTTTTATCCATTCCACAATCTTTGACGAAGAGCCCGTTATTTTAATAGAATCTCGCCCGTTGCGGAGTCGATGACTGTTGTAGAACATTGTGGAACGTCCAACTCGACTTTTTTGCCGTTTGAGAGGTTGATTGTACGTTTCCCGCCATTTGCGCTTGTAATGCATAATATGCCGCCACCGACCTGTATCGGCTCGCCACTTGTGCAATAGATATGCGCGCCGCTTTCGGCGACAATATCGGAGACAACTTTTTTGCCCTGCGGCGGAATGCCGAAATAGTAGGCGGTATGGGTTGGGAAGGTTTTCTTTGCCGCCGCAACTTTTTGGGAATTCCCGTAATAGGCTATGGGCGTTCCGTCTGTCGGGGTGAGTATTGGCGATACTGTACCCTTGATTTTCGGGGTTTCAGTCGGGTATTTTTCGTTGGTATAACGCAATTGAAGCGGGGCGTCCGTCGACTTCCCGAATTTGAAGCCTGTGAGTTCCTCAGTTAAATCCGCGCCCAATCGTTTGCCGTCGGAATATCCTGCAGCGTAAATCCATACGAGTGTTCTTCCGTTGTTTTGGAGTTTTTCCCTGACGAATTTGCGCTGCGCTACGTCGGCGCGCTGGGCGTTGAGGAAAATCACACACTTATAGCGCGGAAGATCGATTTTATCCAAATCGAAAGAATGGATTGTATCGTAGACAACGCCGCTATGGCTGAGGGCGCGAAGGAACGGGAAGACGACCTCGTTTTGCTGCAGGAAATCGGGCGCACAGGCGTAGAAGGACGGGTTGTCGAGTACGACTGCGACATCGGCGGGGCGTTCGAACTTTTTCGCGCCGTAGGTTTGCCAGATGTTTGCGATATTGCCGACCTCAGCCCGCAATGTAGGCGAACACCACCAACCTGTTTTGCGGGTGAGCGAACCGTTGAAAATCAAGCGGTGGTCGTAAAAATATGCGCCCTCGCCGTGGGTATAGTTTTCGAGCATATTTTTGCGCATAAGGGCGATTGTCTGCGGGAAGTATTTCGGGTCTCCGCCGACATATTCGGGCGGAAGAACAGGGGCATCGGCGGGCTTGCGGTCGTCGTACATCGGGGTTCCGATTGGGTGCTGGTCCATTTCCATCAGCGAGAGTTTGCCGTGGATTCTTGCGGAATCGAGCAAGTTGCGGGAGAGTCCGAAACCGTCTAATTTGCGGTTTATCGAGTAGGGGAACGGAGCACAGAAGAAGTCGAAATCCAGCGAATCGAAAAGCATTTTAGACTCCAAGTGTCCGCTGATAGGCGCGCGGCCGAAGAGGTCGAACGCATAGCCGTTGAATGCACCGCAAAGCACGGGGCGGCCCCAGCTTTGCTTGACGATTTTCGAGAAGTACAGAATGTCTTCGCTGATTGTAAGCAGCAGGGTTTCGAGCGAATCGACGACGTCGGCGCGCAAGACGGGGTTGCGGAAGTTGCCGTCGTCGGTCTTATAGCGTTCGGACAGCGGCGGGATTTTTGCTTCGGCAATTGTGGCGGCGGGATTACCCCACGCCTTTTGCAAAGTTGCGTCGTTGTGATATTTTTGCTTCAAGTACTCCCTGAAACGCTCCTGCATCGGTTTGCTGAAGTCTGGCTCATGTGCGACAGAGCCCCACTGATGCCATTCGCCCTGCAGGCCGCCCGCGATTTGGAATGCGATGACGCGGCCGCCTTCGGGGGTCGAAGCGAGTTCCTTGCACGCCCGTTCGAGGACTTCGCCGCTTTCTTTCAGCCATTTTTTAGACGCCAGCGAAATGCGCATAACGCGCGGTTGGTCGTTTTTTATCAGTCTGACGTCGTCGGTTTTTTTGTCGTCTACCCATGGGCCGTCGCCGAATTCTACGACCTGATCGCGGTTTTCGAGCGTCCACCAATAGGGCGCGTTGACGTGGATTCGCACGATAATTGGGGCGTCGGGCGAAACGTCGAGAACACCGCGAATGTCTTTTTTTATGTTCGAGATGTCGACTGTACCGTCCTGTTTCCAACTGTGGCGCAATTCGGAGTCTATGAGGACGATTTTGACGCCTTCCTGCGCGAAGAATTTGATGTTCTTTTGCGGTTCGGGCAACCAAGTACGCCACGCGGCTATGTCGCTCATTCCGTAAACAATCGGTTGCATTTCCTTGCCGTTGACATAAAGGCGCGGGCGGCCGTTTTCGTTTTTGACTTCGGCGCTATAGGGAGCGTTGGTTTTGTCTGCGGGTAGGTTATCGCAGTTACAACCTGCGAGAAAACCCAATGCGATTGTCAATATACAAAAATAAAATATTCTCATCATAAGTAAAAAAATCTAAATAGTTTTTAGGACAATGTAAAACTTTTTTTTGATTTTTATTGAAAACATTGGGAATAGTGCATGTAGCGAAAGCGAGTACGGACAAGCGGGAGTGTTCCGCGATTTTCAAAACGAGGGCATCCATGGTGGCTCAAGAACTTATCGCTCAACGTCAAAAGATGTGGAAAGAATAAAAAAAGGAGGGCAAAGAAGAGAAAAAATCCCTTACAATGCCCAGTAGTGAGGACGCTAAGAGTAAGTCAAACATATTCGGAAGCGCAGGTACTGTAATTTTCAGAGTTTCTATACCCGTAGGCTCGCCGTTGTATCAGTTTCATTTTTTTTGTATGCAGGGCAAATTCCGTCCGCGTTTTTACCGCTATTTGGAGGAGGTAGCCTTTTCGTATTCTTCGTCCGAAACGGGTTCGTACCACGTGTTTTTGTTTGTCTGCGGATTGCATTCAATCGCCAAGTGCGAAAATTCGCTGTCGGGCGCGGCGCCGTGCCAGTGGATTGTATTCGGCGCGATTTCCACGACATCGCCGACTTTCAATTCGCGGGCTTTTTGCCCCTTCTCCTGATAAAAGCCCCTGCCTGCGACGGCGATTAGAATCTGTCCGCCCGTGTGGCTGTGCCAATTATTGCGGCACTTGGGCTCGAACGTGATGTTGTTGACGGGCGCGTTTAGGCTGCCGTTTTGCGTGAGCTGTGCGCGGTACGATTTGCCCGAAAAATATTTGGCGTATGCCGTGTTTTCGTCGCCGCGCGGGAACGGGAGGTCTTTTGATTTTTCGGGGAAAGTCTTGCGGACGGTTTCGAGAATTTGCGCGATTTGCGCGTCGCTTACGCCGTTATGTTTTGCGATTGCGATATGCGCGTTCAGCTGCGGTTCGACGCCTTCCATTGCAGCCAACATTGCAACCGTCGCGATTTCGCGCGTGCGCCAATCGACGTTGTCGCGGGCGAAGATGTCGCCGAAAAGGTGCGCTTTCAGATATTCGTCTATTGCTGGGGCGAAGTCGAAGAGTTTGCCTTTTACTTCGCGCCCCGTAAGTTTAGTCTGGTTTGCCGTGCCGAATTCAAGGCTGCTGCCCGAGGGCTTGGCGGACGGTTCGGCTCCGAGCGCGTCCTTGTTCCCGCGCTTTTCGAGCAGGTTCATAAACGTCCCGAGCGCGTTCAGGCTGCGCGGGAAGCCGCAATAGGCGTAGACTTGCACGAAGATTTCCTTGTACTCGTTTACGCTTACGCCTGCGTCCAGACCTTCGGAGAGGGCGAGTTCGAGAGCGGGTTGGTCGCCCTTTGCGGCGCATGCCGCCGCGCGGGCGATGTCGATTTCCTTTGTTGTCAACGTATTCATATTATTGTTTGCAAAGAGGGTTGCCGTCGGCGCGGACGCCGCGAGAATCAGGAGGGAGGATATTAGTTTTTTCATGGATTTTGTTTTCCCCGATAATATCGCAATTTTGCTCGGTAGTAAATACACAACACGACCTAAAATCTGCCCGATTGTTCCATTTTGCGATTTTGAAAAATTGGCAGAATCGGGCAGATTTTAGGCGGGCTTGTGTATTTACAAAGCGGCGGGAATATGCTACGATTCGGACACAATTATGGCAAACTTTCGTAAAATGCGCACGGTTTTGAATGTCGCGATGTTCGCGTTGCTGACGGCGTCCGCGGGCTTTTGCATTACGGGCGGGCTCTTCCACGAGGCTGTCGGGGCGGCGACGTTCGCGCTGTTTCTAATCCACGCATTTCTGAACCGCCGTTGGTTCGGCTCGGTAGTATCGGGCGGATATTCCGCGCCGAGATTTCTGGGGACGGCGGCGAACTTTTCGCTCGCGCTGCTTTCGATTATAGTGTTCTCTACGGGCGCGATGCTTTCGACGTATCTTTTCGACTTCGGAGGGGCGTCGATGCAGGTAAGGCAGGTTCATTCGGTTTGCGGATACTGGCTTTTCGTGCTCGCGGGGGTGCACATCGGGCTTCACGGGTTCGGGCTGCGGCTCGGCGGGGCGCTTTGGTTGCGCGTTCTTTGGGCGTCGGGAGTCCTTGCTCTGGCGGCGTTCGGCGCGTGGTCGTGGGGCGAGCGGGCGATGTCGGACAAGCTGTTTTTCGGGTATTCGTTCGACTTCTGGAACGGCGACTACCCGAGTGCGCTGTTTTTTGCCGAAAATGTGTCGATAGCATATATAGCTGCGTTTTCGGTTCGCGTATTTTTACAGGTATTGAAAAAATTGAAAAACAAAGGAAAGGCTAAAAAATGAAAGGTTTCGTCAATTATATTCCCGCCAAATTCGTATTCGGCAGCGGCGTGTTCGACAAATTGTCGGACGAAAAGCTCCCGGGGCGCAAGGCGCTGATAGTGATTTCGGGCGGGAAATCGACCCGCGCGAACGGGTATCTGGACAGGCTCGAAAAGCAGCTCGACAAGATGTCGATTGCCTACGCGCTTTTCGACAAAGTCGAGGCAAATCCGCTCAAGGCTACCGTGATGGCCGGCTCGAAGGTCGCCCGCGAAAACGCCTGCGACTTCGTTATCGCCCTCGGCGGAGGAAGCGTGATGGACGCCGCCAAGGCAATCGCCGCGATGGCGGTCAACGACGGCGATTTGTGGGACTATATCCTCTTCGGCAAGGGCGGCAAAAAGCCCTTCAAAAACCCCGCGCTGCCGCTTGTGGCGATTTCGACGACGGCGGGCACGGGCTCGGAGCTCGACGCGGGCGGCGTCATCACGAACCCCGAGACGAACGAAAAAACCGCGGTTTTCGGCGAGTCGCTTTTCCCCGTTTTGGCGGTGGTAGACCCGAAGCTGACTTTGACGGTTCCCCCGCGCTTTACCGCGTATCAGGGCTTCGACGCGCTCTTCCACAGTCTCGAGGGCTACATTTCCGCCGAGGCGAATCCGATGAGCGATTTGTACGCGCTCGGGGCAATCGAAAACATTTCGCACTATCTGCCCAGAGCTGTGCGCGACGGCTCGGATTTGGAGGCGCGCGAGCATGTGTCGTTCGGCAACTCGCTTTCGGGAATGGTGATGACGGTCGGCTCGTGCACGAGCGAGCATTCGCTCGAACACGCGATGAGCGCGTACCGTCAGGAGCTTCCGCATGGGGCGGGGCTTATAATGATTAGCCTTGCGTACTACTCGCTTATGATAGAGCGCGGGGCGTGTCCCGAACGCTTTGTGAAAATGGCGCGGGTAATGGGAATCGAAAACGCCGACAAGCCGCAGGACTTTATCGTTGCCCTCGCGAATTTGCAGAAGGCGTGCGGAGTGGACAACCTGAAGATGTCGGACTATTCGATAACTCCCGCAGACTTCCGCAAGTTTGCCGAGAACGCGATGGACTCGATGGGCTTCCTCTTTGCAAGCGACAGGGTGAAGCTCACGGTGGACGACTGCGTGGCGATTTACGAAAAATCGTACAAATAGGAAGAATATGAAGCGCAAGGAATTTTTGACAATGCTCTCCGCCGCCTTTTTGACGGCGGGGGCGTTTGGTTCGGAAACTTCGTCGAAGAAAGGCGGAAAAATGCTGGTAGTCTACTATTCTTGGAGCGGCAATACGAAAAAAGTCGCCGAGTTTATCGCAAAACACACGGGCGCGGACGTTCTCGAGCTCGTCCCGCAAACGCCGTACCCGAGCCAGTACTCGAAGACGGTCGAAATCGCGCGCAAGGAGGTCAACGCCAAATTCAAAGCCCCGCTGAAAACACCAATCCCCGACTTGTCGAAGTACGACACAATCTTCGTCGGCTCGCCGAACTGGTGGGGGACTATATCGTCGCCGATTAGAACCTTCCTTTCCGACGCCGAGCTTGCGGGCAAATCGATTGCGCCGTTTATGACCCACGAGGGCAGCCGAATGGGCAGGGCGGTGGAGGACATAAAAAGCATTTGTCCGAAATCGAAGGTGCTCGAGTCGCTCGCAGTGCGCGGCGGGTCGGTCGGCGGCTCGGAGAAGACGGTCGCCGCGTGGGTCGGGAAGATTTCCTCCGATTCCTCCAAATAGCCGCAAAGTTGCCGACAAAATTTCCGCAAAAACCAAAGCCCGAAAATTTTTTATCTTCGGGCTTTTTTTCTTTTTGCAGCGCGGTAAGTCGGGGCGGCGTGCGTACGTTCTCCGCGCCGATTCGCCGCCGCAAACTTCCGCCGAACCGCGCGCGATTTCCCGCGCCCCAATGCTTGACTAATGGGACGCATTTGTTATCTTGTTCTTTCAAATGGGAAATTCAGCTACACAATTCGCGCAAGACGCTTCGTGGTTTCGCAAAGATTTGACCTGTACTCAAGACCTCTCTTTGGCGGAAATCGAACAAGTTTTCAAACTCGCCGACATATTCAAGGCGGAATTAAAAAAGGACAGAACAAAGCTTCCCTATTTGAAGGGGAAATCGGTCGTCAACCTTTTCTTCGAACCGAGCACCCGTACCCGCACCGCCTTTGAAATGGCGGCTCACAAGCTCGGGGCGGACGTGATAAGCTTTTCCTCGAGCATTTCCTCGTCGGTGAAGGGCGAGACCCTCAAGGATACCGCAAAAAACATCGAGGCGTTGATGGCTGATATGATTATCGTCCGCCACAGCTGCTCGGGCGCGGCTAAGTACCTTGCCGACAGGGTCGGTGTTCCCGTAATCAACGCGGGCGACGGCGCGCACGCGCACCCGACTCAGGCTCTTCTGGACGCCTTCACGATGCGCGAGAAGCTCGGCTCCGACTTCAAGGGGCGCAAGATTACGATTCTCGGGGACATACTTTTCAGCCGCGTCGCGCGCTCGAACATCTATCTTCTCGGGAAGCTCGGCGCGTCGGTGACGCTCGCGGGGCCCGCGACGCTCGTTCCGCAGGAATTCGAAAAAATGGGCGTGAAGGTCTCCTACGATTTGCCTTCGGCGGTTTCCGACGCGGACGTTGTGATGCTTTTGCGCATACAGCACGAACGCCAAAGCTCGGCGCACTTCCCGTCGATTTCCGAGTACGCGAACATCTTCGGACTCAACAAAAACCGCGCGGGGCTGCTCAAGCCCGACGCAATTATAATGCACCCCGGCCCGATAAACAGGGGCGTCGAGCTGGACTCGTTCCTCGCCGATTCGGGCAGGTCGGTGATTCTCGACCAAGTGACCAACGGGGTTGCGGTCAGAATGGCGGTTATGAAACTTTGTATGGACGCAATGCGCGGGAGAAATTCAAAATGAACGGTTTTATCGTAAAAAATGCCAGAGTCGTAGACCCTTCGCAGAATATCGACGAAGTGCGCGACATTTTCGTATCGGACGGAGTTTTCGCCGATTCCGCGCCCAAAAACGCCGAGGTAATCGACGCGTCTTCGCTCGCGCTCGTTCCCGGGTTTGTGGATTTGCACGCGCATTTGCGCGAGCCTGGGCAGACTTCCAAGGAGACTGTCGCGACGGCTACGGCGGCTGCGGCGGCGGGCGGATTTACGTCGATTGTGGCTATGCCCAATACGTCGCCCGCGGCGGACTCCGCCTCGACAATACGCCTGATTAACGACATCGTGGCGGAATCGGCAAACGTGCGCGTCTACCAGACGGGCTGCATAACCGAGGGCAGGCGCGGCGAAAAGCTCGCGCCGATAGGCTCGCTCGCAAAGCTCGGGGTTCGGGCGATTTCCGACGACGGCTCGTGCGTGCAGAGCGCGGAGCTTATGCGCAACGCGATGGTTTACGCAAAAATGTTCGGGCTGTTCGTGATGGACCACTGCCAAGAGGCGACCCTCACAAAGTCGGGGCAAATGCACGAGGGCGAGTGGTCGGTGAAGCTCGGGCTGGGCGGCTGGCCGTCGGCTGCCGAGGACATCATCGTATCGCGCGACGTAATTTTGGCGCACTACGCAAAGTGCCATATCCATTTGCAGCATATCTCCAGCGCGCTTTCCGTCGACATTATCCGCACGGCGAAACGCCGCGGCACGAGCGTCTCGGCGGAGGCTACGCCCCACCACCTGTCGCTCACCGACGAATGCCTGCGCGACTACGACACCAACTTCAAAATGTGCCCGCCGCTGCGCTCGCGCGAAGACGTCGACGCGCTGATTGAGGGCGTCGTCGACGGCACAATCGAGGTCATCGCGACCGACCACGCCCCGCATACCGACACCGAAAAGGATATGGCGTTCGACTCCGCGCCGTTCGGCATCACTGGCTTTGAAACCGCCTTTGCCGTCTGTCACGAAGTCCTCGTGCGCTCGGGCAGGATTCCGCTTTCGCGCCTCGTAAAACTTATGTCCACGCGCCCTGCGGAAATTTTGGGCGTCGACGCGGGCACGTTGCGGACGGGCTCGCCCGCCGACTTCGCGCTTCTCGACGAAAACGCGCAGTGGGTTTATTCGCAAACCAAATCCCGCTCGGCAAATTCCCCGTGGTTCGGCAAGACTCTGCGCGGGCGCGTCGTCGGGACGTTTGTCGGCGGCAAACGCGTATTCGGATAATGGAGCTTTCGAAAATTCTCGCGGGGCTTTTTGCGGTTGTCGGGGGCGTCTTTTCGCTCGCGGTTTTTGCGCGGGCTGGACGGCGCACGGCGGCGTTTATGCGCGCAAAGCCCGTGAAAATCTCCGCGTTTTCCGACTACATTTTGCTGGCATTTTTGGTTGTCGCGACGGCGTTCGTCTCGCTGTCGATTTCACGCCTGTTCTACGATTGGCTCGGCGCGGGAAATGCGCTTGCCACATTCGTTCCGACCTTTGCGATGCAGCTGCTCGCAATCTCGGCAGTGTGGCTGTTTTGCAGGTTTTCGGAGGCGAGGGCGGAACTCGGAATTGCGGGGTCGCGGGAATTTTTCAAAGGGGCGGTGAAAGAGGGCGGACGCTATTTTCTCTACGCAATCGCCGTCGTGTTCTCGGCTAATTTTGCGGTCTCGATGGCTGTCTATTCGCTCACGGGCGAATTTCCGCCCAAGCAGGAGGCGGTCGAGCTTTTCGGGTCGCTTGAAAATCCGTGGGCGGTTTCGCTCTCGGCGGTTTCGATTGCGGTTTTTGCGCCCGTCGCGGAGGAGCTGGTTTTCCGCGGGCTGCTCTACGGAATTTTCAAAGGGCTTTGGGCGAATTTCCGATTCGGGACGGTCGCGGCGGCGGCGGTGTCGGGCGTTTTGTTCGCGCTGATTCACAACGACGCCTACGTCTTTCTGCCGCTCGCGTTGATGGGAATGTGCCTGTGTTTTGCGTACGAGCGCAGCGGTTCGATTGTCTCGCCGATAATCGTGCACTCGCTTTTCAATTCGCTCAATTTGATTTTCATACTGTTTTTGCCGCGATGAACCCGTTTTCGGAAAAAGACCCGATTGGCGCGCTCGGCGAAAAGCCGCTGATTTCCCGCATTTGCCGAATGCTCGGTTCCGCGATGCCGCAGCCGCCGTTCGGCGCGGGCGACGATTGCGCCGTGCTGCCGCGGGTCGGCGGAAAAATGCTCGCGACGGCGGACTCGGTTATCTACGGGCGGCACTTTGACGACTCCGCGCCCGCGGAGCTTGTCGGGCGCAAGCTGCTAAACCGCAACGTAAGCGACATCGCCTCGATGGGCGGCGACCCGCTCTATGCGATTACAAGCGCGATTATGTCGCCGAACGTTTCGGCGGGCTGGCTCGACGGCTTTTGCAGGGGGCTGGCGGAGGCTGCTGGGGAATTCGGGATAAAAGTCGTAGGCGGCGACGTTGCGTCGGTCGGCGGGACTTTCTTTGCGATGAATTTGACCCTCTTCGGGTACGCTCCCGAAAATCCGCTTTTGCGCTCGTCGGCGGAAGTCGACGACGTTGTGTATACGACTGGGCGTCTCGGCTTGTCGTTCGAGAGCGGGCGGCATCTGACTTTTATTCCGCGCTTGGAGCAGGGCAAATATCTTGCCTCTTTGGCGGGAGTCGGCGCGTGTACGGATTTGAGCGACGGCTTGGCGGCGGACATCGAAAACATTATCCCCGAAAACGCCTGCGCCGAAATCGCTCCCCAGTCCGTCCCGCGCGCTCGGTTTGACGGGCGAGTTGCCACGCTCGAACAGGCATTGTGCGGCGGTGAGGACTACGAGCTGCTTTTCACTTTCCGCGGCGACTGTGCGGCTTTCGAGCGCGCGTGGCTGGAGCGTTTCGGCGAAAGCGTTTTCAGAATCGGGGAAATCCGCGCCGCGCGCTCCGACGCCGAGTGCGGGAAGTTGGTTGTCGTAGACCCGCAAAGCGGTGTTCGCGGAATTTTCGGCACGGGCGGCTTTGACCATTTTGCGCAGGCGTAGGGATTTTTTTTTCAAAAAAACGTCCCGAAAAAAATCGGGGGAAAACGCCCGCAAGAATGTTTGCGTAATAGGCGTCCCGCAAAAAAATTTCACAAAAAAAAACGGCTCGGAAAACCGAGCCGTTTTTTGTGTTTTGAGTCAGAAGGTTTGAGGAAGTCTCCAAAAGTTGCCAAAGGTTGCCTAAAGCCGCTAAATATGGGGTTTGTGGCAGAAAATTATCGCGCGGGGAGGTTTGAGGAAAGTTTTGGCGTTTTGGGCGGTTTTTCGCGTCAAAAATCAAGCGTTTGAGGAAAATTTCGGATTTTATCGCGCGGCGGAAAATGAAAAGCCCTTGCAGGTTGTTTGCAAGGGCTTTTCATTTGGGTTGCAATCGGGTTGCAAGTTATCGTTTGCGGGCGGTGTGTTCGGTGTCGTCGGAGGGGTTGAATGGATAATCTGGATGGGTGGCGAATTCTATCATTGCCAGATTTGCAATATCGACAAGATGTTCTCGGTTATGATCTCTATTATATAGAGAGAGGCGTTTGGCGATAGAGCCGACGTTGTCGTATTTTGCCTTGCCGATTTGGCTTGCGAGGCTGCCGTAGCGAAAGTACCCCATAATCATCCGATTTTTGCGGTACTGTTCGAAGCTCGGGCAGGACTGGATTTTGGCGATTTCGTCGAGGCTCGGCGCGGGCGGGAGCGGCTCAAAGATGCCCGCTTGGGCGAGCAGTCTTTCGCGCAGGAAGTCGTGGGTTGTCTTAGGCATAACGGGCGAGCCTTTCGAGCACCCATTGGGCAACGTTGACGGTGACGGCGTTTCCGCAGGCTTTGTAGCGCGGTCCGTCAGGGCAGGATTCGGCGGGTTTGCCCCGGTATGGAATGCGTGTCCAGTCGTCGGGGAAGCCCTGCAAACGCTCGCACTCTCGGGGCGTGAGGCGGCGGACTCCGAAGCCGTTGGCTACTCCGTGGACGCCCACGGTATTGAGCGTGTACGAAACGCCCTGTTGCGCTCCCACGCCGTTGCCGCCGTTGTGGTCTTGGCGACCGATGATATTTTCTGCGATACAGACGGCGTCGGGATTGAGCACAAGCGGCAGGTTTCCGCCGCCCGTGCCGCAGTGCGATGTGAGTGTGGGCGAGTGCGTTTTTTGTTCGACGCGCCCGTCGTGCGCGTGATTTTCGAACAGAAGCGGCGTTTGTTTATTATAGCTGTGCGAGAGTGCGGCTGTGAGGGTTGGGACGTCGCTGCGGGCGGTCGGAGAACTTTCGCTTATAACGAGGGTGCTCCCGCCGCCTTTGGATTCTCCGCCGACTCGCAATGTTGCGGCATTGCGCGAGCGATTGTAGACTCCAATGCCGTTGTTAGCAAAGGCGGTAACGTCTTGCCCCTGCGCTGTGCCCGCCGCAGAATGCCCGCGCAGGCAGTCGGGCTCAAAAAGTATTTCTGGTCGGCAGAGGCATCCAAGACGGCCGACAAGGTAGATTCGACGGCGTCTTTGCGGGACTCCGAAAAACCGCGAATCGAGTATCCGATAAAAAACGCCGAAGTCGCCTTCGCCTCTCGCGCGGACACAGCCGACACCGCCGAATTTTTGCGGCTCGATTGTCCAACCAGTAAATTCGGAGAGGATTCGGGCGAAGTCGCGCCCGCCGTTTGACGAGAGTACTCCGGGTACGTTTTCCCATACGATGTATTCCGCGCCGAGTTCGCGGGCGACACGCATTTGTTCGAGGAAGAGAGAACTTCTGTTTCCGTCGAAGCCGCGCTGTCTGCCTGCGACTGAGAAGTCTTGGCACGGTGAGCCGCCGACAACGATATCGATTTTTTTGAGTCCTGTTTTTTCATAAAATGTCCTTTTGTTGATGGTGCGAATATCGTCGAAAATCGGGGTATTAAAAAAGCGGTGTGTGAGCACCGCCTTGGGGAATTGGTCGATTTCGCAATGGGCTACGACTTCGAAGCCCGCGCGTCGGGCGGCGAGCGAAAAACCGCCGATGCCCGAAAATAAGTCGAGTACGGTCTTCATCAGAATGGGTAGTTGTCGTCGTCGGGTTTGGCGGCTGGGGTGGTTGTGAATGTTTTGCCCGCCTTTTTGTAGGCGTGGAGTCGGGCTTTGCAGGTGTAGAAAAGCTGCATCATTTCGAACGCCAGCAGACCGTTGCGCCAGTCGCGCGTGTGGAATTTGCCGAACGAAATCGCCGCGACGTAGGCGGGTGGCATTTCGAGTTCGTCGATGAGATGGGCGATGCGGCGCGTTTCGCCGTCCATATACATTTCGATGACTTTTTCGGGGTAAACAACGAGCGAGGACTGTTTGAGCAGTTCGCGCATCGCACCGAGCACTACGTCGTAGTCGCCGTGCTTAAACTCTTTGTGTGACTTGCTTTCGCCGCCGAAAATCTGTTCTGTGATGTCTTTGCGCAGAGATTCGATTTCGTCGGATGTAAGCCCGAATTTGCGTTTGATTTCACCCCATAGTCCCCAGTAGTAGGATTCTTCGGGCGTCATCTTTCCGCCGCGCCGACAGTTTGCAGACGCTTTGCGGGCGCGTTGCGGAGTTTTTTCAAGAATTACGGTCATCGTTTATTCTCCGATGTCTTTGTCGGTTTTTGGTTCGACGTAGAAGCGTTCGACGACTTCCATTTCGAATAGATCTCCAATGTGCGCGTCGCCGTTTTTGAGGGCTTTTTTGATGCCGCTTTTGTCGAGACTGTAAGTTGCCTTTGCGCAGTCGGAGCGGGCGGCGTCGAAGAGCTCGTAGGCGACGGCGGCGTCGGGTTTGCCCGTGATGTTGCGTACGACGGTCTGTCCCGTACGGAAGCCGTACATCGACAACGGAGACGAAGCCGATTTGTTTTTCCCCATCAATTCCGCCTTCCGTGCCGAAACAAATGGCGCAAGGGCGTTTTCGCGGGCTTCGCGTTCGGCGTCGAGTGCCTTGATTTGCGGGTTGTACTGTTCGTTGATTTTCAAAATCGCGGCGTCGCGGGCGACGGTGAGTTTGCGGATTTTGATTCTAATTTTTGCGATTTCGTCGGCTTCGGCTTCGATTTCCGCGCGGGTTTTGGGTTCTTTGTAGATGACTGACATATTTTATTTACCTTTCTGATTAACTGTTTTTTGGGTTTGAGAAGTTGAATTGTGTCTGTTTGCCGCCAGTTGGGCGGGGTTTGCGGGGCGGTTTTAGCCCGCGTGCGAGTTGAATCTTGGCGGCGATTAGCAGGGCGATTTCCGTCGAACTCATTGCGAGCAGAAACTCGTTGCGCCCGACGCGCCCGAGCCTGTCGTTGCATATTGACATCGCTTTGGCGATCGCCTGTTGCGTGGTCATTTTTTGCCCTCCTCGACGATGATAAAATTGTACTTTTCGGCGACATAGCGTGCCCGCGCGTAGCTGTCGTAATTACCCCAAGTTTGTGCACCGTTGAGCGTCCGAAATTTCCAGCCGCCGTCGTCCGACTCGAAAATACGGACAGAACACGGAGCGTCGGGATTGTTTTTGACGATCTTATCGAGCACACCTGAAATTATTTGTTTTATGCGTAGCATTCGAGTGCCTTTCTCGTGTTGTCGATTGCCTTTAAAATGCCAGCATCTGTCGTGGGCAAAACGTTGAAAAAGTCCTCTGTCGTGATTTCGCGCTTGGAGGCGATCGCAAGCCTCGCTGCGTTTTGCAGGGCGTTGAGTACCACCCGCAAACGTCCTTTTTGTGCGGCAAGTTTGCGCATTATCGGAAGCATAGCCTTACGCTGTGCGGCATCGCGAAAGCCCGTCGCCTTGGCGAACGCGATTAAATCGGAATCACTCGGGCGGTCGGGAAGAAACAGAATCGACTCTTCCCCACCCGCGCGACCGACAAGCTGTTCGAAGTAGCCCGCATCTTTGCCGAACGCCACGCGACGCAGGGAACTTTCACCCGTAGCTTCATCAACGAAAATCAGCACAATCGAGCACTTTGTAGCGTCCTGTAATGCCTGCAAAAATCCGAAGAGCGGCTGGTTGAGTTTTTTCTTGGGATCATACATACGTTGCGCGTTATCGAAGATAAAGCAGTTGCGCGGCTTCACGTTTTTGATGATTTCGCGGCGGAGTCTCGCACCCGAAAAATCGGCGCGGCAACTCGGAATGACCTCTCCGATAATCATCGAAAGCTCGCAAATGCTCGGTACTGTCGGACTTTCGAGGTAATAGACGTCAGGATGCGTTAGAGCGTAGAAACGCGCGGCATAGGTTTTCTGTGCGCCCGTTGTGCCGCAGACCATCAGCCATTTGCAGACGTTTGTTTCGGGGCGGATTGCATCGATTGCGTCGCGGATTTCACGGACGGTCTCAGTCTCGACGTACGGAATCGCGCCACCGATTGTACCACCTTCTGCGATGCGTTTTGCATCGCCTGCGATTTCGGCGAGCTTCTCCATATCTACCTGAAATTTGCCGAGTTTTTTGTTGAAACGCCGCCCCGAAAAGAGCTGGTAGAACCAGTCTTTGGAGTAGCGGAACTTGCCGTCGAACTGGGCGGCTATGCGCTGTTCGCTGCCGTCACAGTGTGTGTTGCAAAATTCCGCGAGGGTGAGCACGTGCGCCTGCGCCTCGGCGGGATAGTCTTTGATTGCGTTTTTGATTTCGTCTATGTTTTTCATACTGCTGTTTTGTTTAGATTAAAATTCGTCGGAGTCTTCCAGTGCCCTCGCTGCGGCGGCTATGGCCGCGCGGCGTGCCGTGCCGATTTTGCGGGCGCGTTTCGAGGTCTCGACGCGGGCAATTTGCGTGTCGGCTTCGGTTTTACGGATTTTTCTTGCGAGTTTTGCCGCCTCGCCCAGAACACCGCTGTTGTGTTCGCGCATTGCGGCAAGTTCGGCGGCCTTGGCGGGCATAAGCGGCGTGAGCACCGCACGGGCTTCGTTATTGCGCTTTGCGGCGGCTTCTGCGGCGCGTTTGATTGCGTCGGAGTCGAGCATATTCACGCGGCGGACGCGCTCGCAGGCGCAGATGTGGCGGCCTTCGTATGTGAGGTGAACGACGGATAGGTCGTCGGCAAAGTAACAGAGCATTTTTTTGCCCGTGTATTTTTCAATGATGTCGTCGGACGGCGACTTGAAGGTGAGGTTTTCCTGAATGCGCTCGCACTTGTGAATTTTGAGCGACTTTGCCGTAAACGTGCAGCCGCCGTTTGTGATGGCGAACTTCCACACTTGTTTTAGCGCGAGCAGGTGGCAGTATTGGCGCGGGTCGGGTCGCCAGAAGTCGATTCCCTTGGCAAGTCGGTTCATTCTTTCCAGCGGACTTTCGAGGCGTTCCCAGATTTCGATTTGCGAAAGCTCATCATCGCTTAATTGGTCGAGCTCCGCCTTTGTGTGGACACGGTCGAACTTGTCCCTGCGCCATTCGGTTTTGACCTCGAACCCCTGCAAATTATGGTCGGTACGCTTGCGGAGCGCGTCGAGGGCTTCGATAATAAGGTCGCAGATGTCCTCGAAGCGCGGGTGCGGTAGGAGCAGTTTGTCGACGATTTCCTCGCGTGAGCCCGCCTTACGCAGAAGTTCCCTTGCGTAGGAAAGCGCGTATTTTGTCTGCGCGGGCATATTGTCGTAGCGGTTGCCGCTGCTGCCGTCGGAGAGCGCAAGCTGCTCCTGAAACGGGCGGAAAAACACTTCAATCCACGACTTGCACCATGGCTTGCCGCCGCCCTCCTTGAAGCCGCCCTTCAAAAACGCGTCGTGCAGAGTGCCGCAACGCTTTATGATTATGCGGTCGCGGAACGTCTGTTTGAGGGCGAGTTCGTCGGCCTCCGAAAGCGTGGCGGCGGCGTTTTCGATTTGGAACGTCACGGGATACGGCGGCAGTCCGCGTTGGGCGACGATGTTTAAAATCAGCTGTTTTACGTCTTCGCTCGCGATGCCGATTACGGAGTCGTCCTCCTTGCGCTTGGCGCGGGGCTTTACGATGTGCGCGATGTCGCAACCCGTGGCGACGTCGAATGCGAAGACCGCCAGCGGATAGCCGAACTGGCGTTTGAGCCCCTTTTCGGCGATTGTGCAGATTTTGTCGATGCGCACGTCGTCGAATGCAATCCACTCCATAAAGCGCAGTTGCGATTTGTCGCGCAGAACCATTGCGGGCGCGGACGAATGCGCCGCGAAAACGCCCTGCCGCGCTCCGTCGAGCAGGTATTTGCTGCGGGGCTTTATGCGTTGCAGGTTGCCCAAGCTCCAGCCGTCGGGCAGTTCCCTGTCGCCGCCCATCAGCCCCGGAACGGGGCGGCCGGTGTTGCGCGCCCACTCGTATTTTGTGCCGTATCCGGGAATCGGCTCGCCCTTGCGGAAAAGGTTTATCAGCTGGCGGCGGGCGGCGTGGCACGGGGTCTTGCGCGAGCCGCGCAGAAGCAGCTCCCTGAACCATTCCACGAACGCGGGCGGAAGCCCCTCTTTGTTGCCGCGCCAGTTGGGGCGCAGCACGCGCCAGTCACCGCTCTTGGAGAATTCGGAATAGAGCGCGTAGAGGCGTTTGTAGCTCCACCCCTTTGCGCTCTCGGCCTCCTTGCGGTAGGCTATCGCCATACACGCCTTGTTGGGGCTTTCGGAGAGTATGATTTCGCGCATAGCCTCCAGCCTATCCAAAACAAGGTTGCGGATTTCGAGTTTCAATGAAAGCAGCTCCTCGCGGGCGGCTTCGGTGCATTGAACGAAGTCGCAACTGCGGATGAGTTCCGCCTTGGTCAGCTGAATGCCGCGTTCCATTTTGCCTATTCTCCGCAGTGTTTGATTAGGTTCTTGATTTCGTCGAGCCTGTCTTCGAGCGATTTTTCGATGAGCACGAGCTTTTCGAGCGGAAGGCGGACGATGTCCTTGTGCTTTGTAAGCTTGTCGAATTCGGCAAGGCTGTTTGTCCAGTCGTCCCAGAGGAGCATCTGCGGAGACTGCCCGCCCCCGTTGCCCGAAAGGCCTTTGAGGTCGCGCTTGGTGAGCGTTTTGACGGCGGTGTCTTCGGCTTTGCGCTCGGAGTCTATCGCCTGCGCATTGCTCTGGCGGAGCATATCGTTGAGCGTGGGTTCGGGCAGAGAGCTGAGCACGTAGCCGAGCATATCGAACGTCTGTTTTTCGTCGCCCAAAATTTCCTCGACGGGCTTTTCGGCAAGCTCCGTATACGTTGCAACCGCACAGCCGAGCGGTTCGTCCGCCCGCGAAGTCTGTATTTTGTGCAGGACACCTGCGGCAAGATAGATGTAGTTGTAGCCAGTGCGCAGCGACACGTTCGCCGAATGGCAGACGGCTTTTAGCCATTCGGAAAATTCGCCCTTGTTTTTGGCGCGCTGCTTGGCGTTGGCGGCGATTGTCCCGAACATCACGGCGTTTGCCAGCCACTGCCCTTTGCCGCGGACGGTCGCCTTCAAATATTTGTCGGCCGCGCCGATTGCGGGTGTTTTGCACAGGCTTTGCACGGCGTGTGCAACGGGTGTTAATTGTGTTTTTTCTGAATCTTTTTTCATGATAAAATTACTTTTGTTTGAGGGATTTTTTAAGCTCGGCAATCAGTTCCAAGCGCGTCGTCACGGACAATTCCCGCAAAAATTGCAGGCGTTCCTCCGAGTCCAAACGGCGGACGATGAAGTTGCGGTAGCTTTCCACGGGGACGCGGCGGCAGGGGCGCGTTGTGGGGTCGGTCGCAACGTTGATATAGCCCAGCTCGCCGCAGTCCATCAGGTTGACCACCTGCTGCCGCGAAATGCCCAGTTTTTGCGAAATCTCGCCGACATAGAGCACCGTGCGCCCCGGAAAATCGAGGCTGTGGAAGAATGTCAACTGTTGGCTTTCGGGCATTTGCGGAATGAAGAATTAAGAATGAAGAATTAAGATTTTCTGGATTTGCGTTTGTTAAAGGGTCTGAACAGTTTTTCGATGAAGCCTTTTTGCCACGGTTTATATTTTTTCATTGTTTGCCTTCCTGCTGATTATTTGGTTGAAATTGGTGTGAAAAAATTTTTCAGAATAGCCGTAATATGTTTGAATTTGTAGAGTTTGTGTTTTGCGCGCTGGGAGCGGTCGCTTCCGTTGCGGCCGCCGTATGCTCGGTATATTTCGGGGTCAAGAATCTTGACGCGCAAAAGCCCCTCGTCAGAATTTCCCTTGCAAACGTAATCACCAGTCGCGGCGGGAAATGCGTCGTCCTCGATTTGACAAATTCTCGCAATTTCGATATTTTCGTTTCCGAATGCTTTTTCCCCATTGATGAAAAGCAGAACTGCCACTTTTTGCCCATCAGTAGACAACTTCCAATTTGCCTTCACTCCCGACAACGGGTTGCCGTTTTTATCGACGACCGATACCGTGAGGAGCTCAAAAAACATAAGAAAATCGCCGTTAAAACACAGTGTGGACATACGTTCTTCTGCGACATCCCACCGTATATTTGAAATCGAAATGTCTACACCGAGTGGCGAAAAAATGCCCCAAACCGCCATTACTTAGCCCTCCTGCGGCGGACGGGTTTGGGCGGCAGCGGTATCATGCCGTTGCACAGTTGCAGGATTCGCAGCGACAGGCTCTTTGATTTTCGAACCCCGTTGACGACGTAGCAGACGTGCTCAACGGTTCGATTCAATGCGCGGGCAGCGTCCGCTTGCGTTATTCCGCGTTCCGCCATTTTGCGTTTAATAATCGTATCTTTTGCCATTTTTAGATTGCGGTTTTAAATTCAATTTTTTAATTTATTAACTCGTTAATGCTAAAAAGTAGAATTATATGCAAGAAAAAAGTGCTAAAAAATCGAATTTTTTTCACGACCGCCTGCGCCAGCTTTTAGAATTGAGCCCCAAAACGCAGAAGGAAATCGCGAGAGAATTAGAGATGGGAGAGAGCTCCATTGTCTATTACAAGGCGGGGAAAGGGCTTCCAAAATCACACGAACTATATCGTATGTCGAAATACTTCGGCTGTTCGATGGAGTGGCTTTTGATGGGCGAGGATGATGAGGGCGCACCCGATTTGTCAAACAACGCGTGGAAAACGCGGGCTTTAATTGCTGAAAAACGAATAGAAGACCTTAAAACCGCTCTGCAAGAAGCGATCTTTGCTGTAATCAAAAAATTTTAGCCAAAATATTAACGTGTTATACCTTAAAACCCACGAACGCCCAATTTTACTGGGTTTGCGGGGATTTAAACAAAAAATCGGGGTAAAAAGAGTTAATATTTAGCAATGCAACTATTTGACAATCAACAACCGAATTTTTGCAACGTTGCAGAAATCGAAAGGACGAAATGAACGAAAATATCCATTTGGGGCGGGTGATCGATGAGACCGAAAGCTTTGTAGACATCGAACTTTGCGGGCACGACGTGCGAACCCTGCTTGCAGTCCACGCCAGCCAATGCTACGACATGATCGCCCCCGAAATCCGCGAAAAAATCGCCGACGTTTTGTCCGCATACATGCGCGGCGACGTGTCTGGAGCGTGCCTAACCGCGCGGGTTTACAAAAACGTCTACGCCGCCGCCAACTCCCGCCCACCGGAAGAGGAAAAATAATCTGCAACAAAACGCTTTACAATGGTGTTATAATGCTCAGAATTCAACAACCTTGAAAGGATTTTTATGGTAAAGAAATATTGTATTTGGAATAATAAAGGCGGAGTGGGAAAGACGTTTTTATCTTATCTCATAGCGACTGAGTATGCAAAACTTCACCCAGAAGAAGACGTTATTGTCGTCGATATGTGTCCTCAATCAAACATATCTGAAATGTTATTAGGTGGGGATGGGAAAGGTCAAGCAAACCTTGAAAAGCTGTTTGACGAGGGGCTAACCATTGCCAAGTATATCGAAAATAGATATAAGAAAGGCAAAGATTCTCTTTTGGGAACTGAAACATCGTTCTTTGTAAATGTTCGGGAATTCAACAAAAAATTACCGACAAACTTAATTCTTGTCCCCGGTGATATCAATTTGGATATATGTTCCATTTTGATTTCTGAATGGGGTAATTCCTCGTTAAGACTGGCTTGGAAAAAGAGTAGATTTGTTCTGAATGAACTACTTCAAAGCTATATTCAAAATTCGAACCAAGATAGAAAAAAGACAATCTTCATTGATTGTAACCCTAGCTTCTCGCCCTACACGGAACTTGCAATAGTCGCTTCGGATAGATTGATTGTCCCTTGTACTGCAGATCACGCATCTATTCGAGGTCTTTCTAATGTGTTCCGTCTTTTGTATGAGTTCAATTCAAATGGCGACGATATTATCTCTTTCGCGGAAAAAGCAAAAAATGAGAACATTGTCCTCCCCAAGCTATTTAGGATTATATTGAACAAATCGCGTTCACACGACAAAAATGCGTCGAAAGCGTTTTTAGCAATAAAAGATTCCATGGCAAAAAAGATGAAAGCGTTGCGAAAACAAAATCCTCAATGGTTTGTCGATGAAACGAACGATATTCCCAATATAAAAGATGGGAATACGCTTGCCGCCGTGCTCAACTATGAAGGTGCATTGCTATCAAACGTAACAGTGGGAAAACATTCCGTTTATGGGAAACCCGTACAAATAGATGAGCGACAAAAACGAGCCCTAATGAAAGGAATTTCAGATCTTGTCGCTACGTTATAAAGATGCCGAAAACGACTCCCAAGTATAACTTGGGAGTTTTTTTTGTACCCAGACGCGGCTATTTTTTCAAAAAAATGTCCCGAAAAAACTTTTTATGTAATGGGCGTTAACGCTGTAAACCCGCGTTTTGACTGGATTTGCGGTTTGTGATATTGTGGGTGCGTTATGACAAACAACGCACAAGACAGTCAATCACAAAGCGGTAATCTCGGTATTTGCCACAAAATCTATGCGTTTGCGACCGCGCGTATAAATCCCGATTGGATATCGTTTAAAGCTTGGATGCTTGGCGGTGTCGTACGGGTTGTCAAAATCGCCATTGCGGATTTGCCAGCATTGTCCGAGCAAATTGGCGACGCGCTTGCGTCGGGCGATTATGTAATTTCTTTGGGCGGATTGAAATATCAGACTACTGAAAAAATCCTTGGTGAAATCCGCCGCGACTTTGACTCATATACTGCTGGATCGGGCGTCAGTGACGCGCAAGCCGTCCGTGGTGGGTCTGCGGTTTTGCCGCAGTCCGAATCTCCGACGGGAGACGCCAAAACCAAAGCGTCCGCGCCGCAAGGCAATGCCTCTGCCGCGCGTCAAATTTCCGTGGAAGAGCGTGCGCACCCGCGTTTCCCGCGCAGCTATGTTCGCCGCAACTCGAAAATCGCCAAAATTGCCGCCGAATCAATCGGTTCGGCGTTGCGCGAGGAGCTTGAGCCCGTGCTCGACGCGCTCGACGACATCGGCGCGATGTTGTCCGAGTTGCTCGCGGTTCGCGGAATCGACCGCACCCCGAAACAGCCGCGCGGTTGGCGAAAATGTACCGTAGAAAACCCGCTCGGCGGCGTAATTCGCACAAAGCACGGCAGAACGTCGGTAGTTGTCGGCGTTCGCAAGGTGGCGAAATTTCAACCCAAAACAAAAGGAAAATCGAAATGAAAAAGTATCTGATAACAATGTTTGTTGCATTGTTTGCCCTTTGCGGCGTTGTCTGCGCCGCCGAAACTGGCGGTGTTGCCGAACCCGCCGCCGACGGCGGAACGTGGGGCTACATCGTAGCCGCCGTAATTGCCGTAATCAACGCAATCCTCGCGGCGTGCTCGAACTCGAAAGAAACGTGGTGGTATAAGCTGCTTTCGTGGCTGACTGTCCGCTTCGGCAAGTAAAAATCGATAGAAACGAAAATGGCTTTGGCGATAATCAACCTGCTTGCGGCGTTTTTCCGCGCATTTCCGAAAGTCTCGGAGCTGGTGGAGTGCGCTCTCGATATGGCCGCAGCGGCAAATGTCGCCGAAGCCGTAGAGCGCAAACAACAAAAAGACGCGGCCGTTGACGCCGCCGTCGACGGAGGAATTGGTAATGACGGCAAAAATTAGTCTTTGTTTGATAGCCGTGTTGCTCGGCGGTTGTGCCACGCATATCCGTTACAACGAGTCCGCAAGGCTTATACAACGCGCCGATTTCGACGCCGCAAAAACTGCCGCGCCCGAATGGTGCAGAGACGCGCTTAAAACAATCAACGCTCTCGAGTTGGAGGTCGAACGCAGATGAGGCAGGACGTTTTTAATTTGGTGTTTTTGGCTTCGGCGGCGGGATTCGAGCACGTCGACGGCAGTTTTCTCGTCCAGCTTTTGATAATCCTGACGGCCTTTGCGACGCTCGCGACGATGGTTCGCGGCTGGTTTCGCAAGTCGCCGCCCGACTCCGAAAAATACCGCCACGCAGACGAGTGCGAAAAGCGCTGCAATGCCAACCTCGCCCAGCACGACCGTCTCGAGCGCGAATTTAGCGAACGAATGACCGCAATGAGCGGGCATTCGGCGAACTCGCGGAAATCGATGTACGAACGGCTCGCCCGCGTCGAAAACGAACTTGCGGGCATCAAGAAGGAAAACGAATTGCAAACCAAAGAACTCTATCTGATACGCGACATGCTCGCGCGTCAAAACTCCCAGAAACAATGACTCTGAAAGAAAAAGAACAGTTGCGGAATATCATTTTGCTGATTTTGGAGGCGGGGCGTCCGGGGCTTACCCTGCGCGAAATCTCCAACAAGGCGCAATTGCGCGATTTCAACAATCCCGACTCCGACTTTGAAGACGCCCTCGATTGGCTGACGGCGCACGGCTTTGCGGAGGAAATCCGCGTAGGAATCGGCAAACTCACGCGCGCTTGGCGCATATCGGACGCGGGCATCGAATACCTCGACGGGGCAAATCTTTAATATGAAACTTACGCGCACATGGATAGACACAAAGCTCTCGCGCCGCGAGCGCGGGCGTCTTGTGGAATATCTGCTCGAACGCTGGAATAATCCGACCGCCGAACAGATACTCGACGCGCTCGGCGAACTCTTCCCAGACAGGGAACTACCGTCGATACGTTCGGTCTCGGACTGGAAGTCGAAGTGCTGGGAGTTCGAAGCCGACCTTGCCGAAATGCGCGAAGAGGAGACCGCCGCAAAACGGATTGTCGAAACCGACAACGACTTCGGCAGCGCGAACAAAAAAAAGCTCGACGAGCTGCTTTTCCGCAAACTTCGCGACCTTAAATCGGGCGACGAAATCGACAGTAAATTGCATGACCTCGTTTTGTCGTCGGCACGTTTGACGGCACAGGATCGCGCCAACAGAGAGTCGGCGCGTAAAGCGAAATTGCTTGAAGCCCAGCTTGCCGAATATCGTCGCCGCGAGGCGGAATGGCAGCGCAGGGAAGCCGAGCGCGAAGAGACTAAAAAGCGGTCGCTTGCGGCGTTGCAATCGGGCGGCGGGCTTTCGGACGAAGCCCTCGCGAAAATCGAATCCATCTTGGGAAGTCTATAAATTGAAAGAGACAAAAACAGTCAAGGCGCATAATCGCCCCGAGCTGAAAATGGGAATCTTTCTGCCCTATCAGTGGCGTTGGATTGCCGACCGCTCCGCCATTAAAATAATGGAGAAGAGTCGCCAGATAGGCATTTCGTGGGCGACTGCGTATGATATTGTGCGCCAACAGTCGCTTGCTTCGACAAAGCTCGACTCGTGGATTTCGTCCCGCGACGAAATTCAGGCGCGGCTGTTTTTGCAGGACTGCAAAAAGTTTTCGGGGCTCTTGGACGTTGTGGCTTCGGAAGTGTCTGAAAAAATCTACAAGCTCTCCGAATCGGAATCAATCACGGCGTTTGAGATGAGTTTTGCAAACAAGACCGTGATTCACTCGATGTCGTCGAACCCCGACGCGCAGGCGGGCAAGCGCGGCACGCGCGTTTTGGACGAATTCGCGCTGCACAAGAACCCGAAGCTTTTGTATTCAATCGCGCTTCCGGGTATTACTTGGGGCGGGCAGATGGCGATTGTTTCCACGCACCGCGGAAAGCACAATTTCTTCAACAAACTAATAGAGGAAGCCCGCGACGGCGGCAACAAAAAGCGGGTGTCGCTGCACTGCGTGAGTTTGCAGGACGCGCTTGACCAAGGTTTTCTCTGGGTGCTTCAGCAAAAGCTTCCCGAAGCCGACGCGCGGCAGGATATGGGCGAGGCGGAATATTTCGACTACGTTCGCAGCCAGTGCGCCGACGAGGAGAGTTTTTCGCAGGAATATATGTGCGTGCCTGCCGACGAATCGAGCGTGTTTATTACGTCCGACTTGTTCGACGCCGTGACCTACGGACTCGGCGAAAACTGGCGCAAACCGCTCTCCGATTGCGGCGAACTTTACGCGGGAATCGACATCGGGCACAAGCACGACCGCACCACTTGCTGGGTATGGGAAAAAGTCGGCAACGTCTATTTTCAGCGCGAATTGATAGTTTTGCAGAACGCGAAATTTTCGACGCAGGAGGCGGAGCTTTACCCGATTCTTTCCCTGCCGAATATGCGCCGCTGTTGCATTGACGCGACGGGTATCGGCGCGCAGTTTGCGGAACGGGCGCAGGAGCGTTTCGGCAAGTATCGAATCGAAGCCGTGCATTTTACAAACGCCGTCAAGGCCGACATGGCATACAAGCTTCGCGCGGCTTTCGAGGACAGAAACGTGCGCATCGCCGACGACCGCGAAATCCGCGCCGACTTCCGCTCAATCAAAAAAGAGGTCACGAGCGCGGGGGCAGTCCGCTTCGACGCAGAGCGCACCGACGCGCTCGGGCACGGCGACCGCTTTTGGGGCGCGGCTCTGGGCTTCTACGCGGGCGCGAAGCCGAAAGAGTCGTTTATTCAGACCGTTCAACTTAACCGCAGCAGGAGAATTTTTTAATGGACATCACCGAAACAAAACACATCGGCATTGCGAGGATTCGCGAGGAGGCGCGGTTGCGCTACAACCCGCTACGCAATCTCACGCCGCAGAAAATCACGCAGGCGATGGACAATTTCCATTGCGGATATTTGGGCGACGCCGCCAAAATCTACGACGCAATCAGGCGGCGCGATGCAATCGTGCAGGCGTGCGTGCAGAAGCGCAAACGCGCGACATCGCGCCTTGCGTGGACGATTGTAGAAATGGGCGACGACGAAGCCGCCAGTGCCCAACAGTCGGCGTTCTTGGAGGATTTCTTTAATAATATTACAGTTTCCAGTGCCGCCGACGCCAACAAGCGCGGGTCGATGTCGATGCTTATCGAACACATTTTGTCGGCTCTCGAAAACAAATACGCGGTATCCGAAATTATTTGGAATCCGTCGGACGCGCCGAATCTTTCGGCGGAAGTACGCAGTGTGCCGCTTTGGTTCTTCGAAAACACCGAGGGCTACTTGCGCTTTAAAAAATCGAGCTACGACACCGAGGGACTACCGCTTGAGAAAAACGGCTGGATGGTGAGTGTTGCGGATTCCGCGCTGATGGAGGCAACCGCCGTCTGCTACATCGTAAAACGCTACGCCCAAAACGACTGGGCGGTGTGCTCGCAACGGTTTGGCATGCCCACGCCCGTCTATACGTCGAGTGCGGCGCGCGGTTCGGACGAATTTGCGCAGGCTATCGACGCACTCGCCAATTTGGTAAACGGCGCGGGCATTGTCTGCGCGAGCGGCGAGACGTTCGACCTCAAACTGCCTAACGGCACGAGCGAGCCTTTTAAAACGCTATCGGAGGCGATGGACAGATACATTGCGCTAATCTGGCGCGGCTCGGATTTGTCGACACTTTCGGCTGAAAACAACACGGGCGCGAGCCTGCAAGCCGAGGAGAGCGAAATTTTGGAGGACGCCGACTGCGCACTCGTCGAGGAGACTATCGCGCATTATTTGAGCGTGCCCGCGCTGGAATGGCGTTTCGGCAAGGGTGTCAAGCCCGCGGCGTATTTGCAGCTCACGCGCAAAAACCGCAAGGACAAGCTCAACCAGCTTGCCGTCTACAAGGGCGCGGCGGAACTCGGCTGCCCCGTCGCAAAACGCGATGTGTACGAGAGCCTCGAACTGCGCGAGCCCGAAGTAGGCGAGGACACCGTCGAACTTTCGGCGTCCGCGATGGGCGGCACGCCGATGTCGTTCGCAAATTCGCAGTCGGGCGAAGACGAAATAGGCGCGATGCTCGACAAGCTCGCGGCGGCGAAGGCAAAGGACATAGAGCCGCTGTTAAAACGTTTCGACGAGCTCGGCAAAATAACCGACGCATCCGAATACGCCGACGCCCTGCAAAAACTCTACGACGACGTTTTAAAACTTTCAAACGGCGGCGAAAACGAAGCCGCTGCGATGGATCAATTTTTAAAGGACGGCATCGAAAATGGACAAAAATAGAAATTCGGCGATTTTAGGCTTTTTCAGGCCTAAGGCGGATAATTCCACCAAAAAAACGGCAAACGGATTTTGCAACGGTATTTTGACGTTTTGCAACGCGGTTGCGGTCGAGCATACGGGAGGGCGAAGCGGCAAATATTTGATTGCCCCATTCGGCGATTGGAAAAACGGCGGCGTAGTCCAACGCATCGACATGTCGGCGGCGGAAATTTTAACGCGCAATCTCGGGTCGATATGGTCGAGGGTGAAAAACGTACTCGGCAACGCGTGCCCCGTATACTTCGAACACCCCGACCACGAGGACGGCGAAGATATACCGACGACTGCCGACAAAACTCCATACGGCCGCGTCCGCAGCTTGGAAACGCGCGCCGACGGCATCTACGCAAACATCGAATGGCTCGACGGCTTCGAGGCTCTGCCCAAGCATCTGCAAATTTCGCCGCGCTGGAACGCCGTCGAGATTGCCGAAAACATCGTGCGTCCGAGCAGGCTAATTTCAATCGGGCTGACGGCGCACCCGAACATCAAGGCGACCGCATTTGTAAATTCAACAACTCAAACCAAGGAAATAAATATGGATAAGGAAATCCTCAAACTTTTGGGCTACTCCGACGACGAAGCGCAAAAGATAATCGACAAGGCTGCCGACGCGCCTACCGACGTGCTCGAACGCCTGCGCAATGCGCTGACCGAAAAAGCCGCGCTTTCAAACGATCTCGAAGCCGCCAAAAAGGACGGCGAGGAAAAGGACAAACAGCTCGAAGCAACTAAGACGGAGCTTGCAAATTCGCAAGCCGCATTGAAAAAGTCGCAGGCCGCGCGGGCGGAGCTTGTGGTGGCAAACGCAATCCGCAGCGGAAAAATCATCGAAGCCCAGCGCAAGAGCGCGGTGAAAATTTTGGCGAACTCCGACGACTTCGACGCCGCCGAAGCCGAACTCGCCGCCGCCCCCAATGCCGTAAAAACGGAATCAAAAACCGACGGTATCGCCGCCGCCGAAAACGCGGGAGAAAAGGCAAAAAGCGACCTGCGCGCGAAATTCGATGCATATGTAAAGGAGAAAACCGCGGAATACGGCGGCACGCAGTCCGCATACGACCGGGCATGGAAGGAAGCCGAAGAAAAGTTCGAGGGCGTATTCGGCGGAGGCGAATAATTTAACTCAACAAGGACAAACTCATGAACGAAGGAACACACAAAAACAATATCACAAAAACGGCGTCCGCGACAATGCCGCGCGGAGCGTTCGTAAAACTTACCGCCGCCGATGCGGGCAAAGTGGAAGCCTGTTCGGCAACCGACACCGACGCCATCGGCGTACTGCTCGACTCGGTCGATGCGGGCGACAACGTGGCGGTCGAACTGCTCGGAGTGTCGAACCGCACAATCGTAGCTCTTGCCGACGGCGAAATTTCGGCGGGCGGCAAAGTCTGCCTTTCGGCAAACGGCGCGGTTAAGGCGATTCCCGCAAAGGGCGCGAGCGCGCAGACCGTGCAGGTCGTGGGCTTGGCTCTCGGCAATTCGGTCGGCAAGGGAGACCTCGTCGAAATCATAGCGCACCGCTGCGAACAGCTGACAATCGCCGCACAGTAATCTCTAAAAAAGGACAACAATGAGAAACAAAATCACACTTGCAAATAGCGACGCCTACAACGCCGCGAATCTTTCCGAACCGCTTTCCGCGTATTGCGCGGGACTGCCCGTCGACGAAGGGTCGGCCGAACTGCTGGCGTTTATCGCCCCCGAGGTCAAAACCGCCCGCCGCTTCGAATACAACAAATTCGGCGACGGCACAATGCTCGTAGACGAGGACGACGAACGCGCGGTTCGCGGCGAATTCAAATCAATCTCCGTATCCGGCGATGTCGTCAACGCAAAGCTCGTCAACCACGGTTTGACTTTGGCTATCGACGACGACGAATTCTTCGCGGATTACGAGCAGGAGGCCGTAAGAATCCTCAAGAACCGTCTTATCGCAAACGAGCTTTCCCGCGCAATCGCCATGGCGAAAGCCGCTGCGGGCACGCTCGAAAGCAAAACGTGGAAGAGCGGCGGCGGAACGAATCCCGACCTCGACATCCGCAAGCTCATTACTTCCGTGGGCGACAAGGGCGGCGTCAACGCAAACCGCGTGCTCATCGGCGACGCCGCTTGGACGTATCGATTGGAGAGCCTGCTCGGCTCGCAAAACGTGGCGTCCGGCGGACAGGCGATGTTCACGATCGACAACCTGCGCGGCTTTGTCGGCGCGGAAAAAATCCTCACCTGCGACAAGCGTTTCGAGACGAAAGTCAAGGATAGCGACGGCAAGGCGGCGAAAGAATACAAGGCGTTCCTCGCGAACTACGTTCTGGCATTCAACGCCCGCGACGGTATCAGCAAGTTCGATCCATCCACGTTCAAGCGTTTCGTCGGCGAAGAGGGCTTCCAAGTCTACGTCGAAAAGAAGACGAAGCGCACGATCGTCACGGTCGAACACTACTCGCTGCTCGCGCAGACTGGCGTCGGTGCGTGTAAGGGTTTGACGGTTGTAAATTCCTAACCGACATCGGCGGGCGCGGGGCAAACCCGCTCCGCGCCCTTTCTTCAATTTTCAAAACAGCAGTAAATTTTTCATAAATGAACCCAGTTTTTCCATATTCGGGCGGCAAACGCAGATTGTTAAAATACATTCTGCCTGTGATACCCGAACACTCCACGTACATTGAGCCGTTTGCGGGCGGGCTTGCCGTGTTTTTGGCGAAGTCCCGCGCGAAGGTCGAAGTTATCAACGACCTCAACGCCGAAGTTTCGGGCTTTTATCTTTATGTCCGCGAACATCTCGAAAGCCTGCTTGCCGAAATGGATTGGTATTTGCACTCGGTGGATATTTTCAACAGGCTTCGCGACTCGCGCGGGCTTACGGAGCTTCAAAAAGTGGCGCGGTGGTATTTGCTCAAAGTTTCGTCGTTTTCGGGTTTCGGCGGCTATTACGCCCGGGATTCGCGCGGCTATCGCGGGTTTTCGCGCGACAGGCACGTGCCCGCAATCCGCGCTCTGCACGAGCGGTTCAAAGGCGTTTACATCGAGCAGCGCGACTGGCAGCAGGTGGTCGATTTCTACGACTCCGAAAACGCGTTTGTGTATTTTGACCCGCCGTATTGCACGGGCGACAGCGGCACTTATGAGGCGTTTTCGCCCGAGGATATGGAGATTCTGCGAAACAGGCTCTACACGCTCAAAGGCAAGTGGCTTCTCTCCTGCGACGGCTCGGACATTTGCCGCGAAATCTTCGGCGACTTCGCCAAAGTCGAAATCCCCTTTAAATATTCGGCGGGTACGGGCGACCGCGTGCGCCCCGAGAAGTCGGAAATGATCGTCGCCTGCGACGCCCTTGCGGAGTCTTTGCAGAACGCCTGTAAAGGCGTCAAAACCCCGATTTTATCGGCAGATGATACCCCCCCCACCCACCCACCCGAGTGCAAATATTCCTACAATGCCTCTGCGCGGCGTAGGGCGGCATAACAAAGCGACTTAAAAAAGGAAATATATGTCTTGGATTAGTCTTACTGAGCGAAACGTCGCCAAGTATCAGGCGGGCGGAATGGTGGAGGCCTACAAGTCGGCGGCGTTGTCGGACGAAACGCTCGAACCGCTCGCCGAGGTGATTGCGGGCACGGTAAATCTCGTGCGCGGATACATCAAAACGGGCGGCTATTCCGTCGACCGCGACGGCTCGAAAATTCCGTCGGAGTTGGAAACCGCCGCCCTTGCGATAATCGTCGCCACAATCAAGCCCCGAATTATGCAGGAGCTTTCGTCGACCGAATCGGCGAACCTCTCTGACGCGCGGCAGTTGCTGCGCGACATTGCCGCAAAAAAGTTCGACGTATCCACGCCCGACGAACCCGAAGCCGCCTCCGAAACAACCCAGTCGAGCGGCGGCTGCGCCCTTGTGCGCCCCGCGCGCGGGACGCCGCAACGGAGCGATTATGACGGACTCTAATTTTAACGAACGCGAAATTTAACAAATGCCCAATCTCAATATCAGTCTTGCGCCCGACCGCGCCGCCGTCGAAAAATTCGAGGCGCGGAAAGCTACGCCGTCTTCAATGACGAGCGCGGAGTGGGCGCGCGTTGCGCCCGCAATCCGCGAAAAGTGCTTTTTCTCGGCTCGCGTCAACGACGCGGAGACGCTCGGCAAAATGCGCGAGCTCATCGGGAAGGCTGTGGATACGGCGAAGCGCAACCCGAATGAGGCTTTGGTGTCGCAGGAGAAGTTCATTTCGGAGATGAAGTCGTATTTGCGCGGACGCGGATATGCCGTCGACGGTACGGCTTTGACCGATATTGCGAGCCGCCGCCGATTGGGGCTCATCTACAAGATGAACTACGACGAAGCCCGCGAATTTGCCAAATACTCACGCGGGCAGGATTCTGACGCACTGTTTATGTATCCTGCGCAGGAATTTTTGCGCGTAGAGCCGCGCCGCGTCCCGCGCACCGACTGGCAGACGCGCTGGCGCGCTGCGGGCGGTAGAATCTACGGCGGGCGAATGGTTGCGCTTAAGTCGTCGCCTGTCTGGCAAAATCTTTCGCGATTCGACAGACCTTATCCGCCGTTTGATTTTGGGAGCGGAATGGGGGTGGAAGACGTAGACCGCGACGAAGCTATCGAACTGGGATTGCTCCCCAAAGACGAGCCAGTTGATGAAATCCCCGACTTCGACGATGCGTTGGAGGCTGAAGTTTCGCTTGAAAGAATCCCCGAAGACCTCGTCAAAGACATCGTAGCCAAAACGCCGAATTGCGAAATTCGCGGTGACAAGCTCGTAATGCGCAGCAAGCCGAAATTGCCGACGTTCGCCGATAAGGGGCTTGAATCCGCTTCAACGTGGAAAAGTTCCACTCCGAATATAAAAGAAGTTCTCGTTGATGTGGATTTAGCAAAGAAAAAACTTCAAGACGGTTTTGTGATCGAATCTTCAATAGGCACAAACATCGATTTTAACAAAAACGTCTTGGTGCATTGGGAAGAGTCTCTAAAACGCGCAGACGACATTTTCGGCAGACTTGAAAGAATACGCGTTGCCGAAGGATGCGTACGCGATGCACTCGAAGTTTGGCGGTTACCGAACGGTCAAATGATGTTTATAAGCACATTTGAAACCGTTTCTGGCAAAAAGAAAGGAATCGCGGTTGCTGTCTCCGATGGCTCTATTGTCCGTACATGGTTTGTAAATAAAATTCAGGAACTGGATAAATGCCGAAAAGGAGAACTGATTTACAAGCGCTGAAAAAAAGAGTGCCGCCCGTTTGCGACTCCGTGCGACACTCAGAAGCAAAGTATCGCGGCCGCACCGCACTTTAACCTCTGACATTTTTAATATCGTACAAAACACCCCAGAAATCAACTAAAAAATGCTCTTCAAACTAACAGTTAAGTCTAAAGCGGGCGCGGACATAAAGCGCATCGAGGCGTTGGAGGCGAAACTTGCCGACAGGGCGGCTCTCAACAAATACGTCGGAATGGGCTTTGCACGCACTTTGCAGCGGCATTTCAAGGCACTCGACAAACGCCCGAATAAGCGCGGTTGGCGCAGGCTCGGTTTTTGGGGCGGGATTGCGCGTGCTACGTCGTTTCTTTCTGCCGACGAAAACGGCGCGACTGTTTCGATTTCGGGCGTCGAAGGCCCGAAGTTCGCGGCGAAAGTTTTCGGCACACGAATCACGCCCAGAGGCGGCAAGAAATTTTTGGCGATTCCCGCCATCGAATCCCGCTACGGCGTTATGCCGTCGACGCTCCCTCAGGACGAACTTGAATTTCGCCGAACGCGCAAAGGCGGGCTGCTGGGCAAAATCCGCGCCGACGGCTCAATGACAGTCCACTACTGGCTTGTACGGTCGGCGAATATTCCGCGCGACGCCGATGCGCTGCCTGCGTCCGAAACCGTCCGCGCCGATGCGGAAAAATCAATTTCAACGTATTTAAATAAGCGATGAGCGAAGAAAACAACAATCTTTATAAATTTCAGGAATGGCTTGAAGGCAAAATCTCGGCGGTATTGCCCGAAGAGGTCGAAATTCTCTGCCGAAGAAAGGGCAACATCGACAACGACGTTCGCAACGCGCTCTCTAAAATCGGCGTTGCGGTGGTGATAGAGCCGCCGCTCGTGCGCCAGTGGACGGATAGCTACATTTTGAAAGCGGAGGTCGTCGAAAGCGAAATCCACTTCATCGAAAACGTGACGCTCAAAAAGAGCGAACGTACGGCGTCGGGGCTGTTGCTCGACGTGTCGCGGGCAATACATCAGGAACGTTGCGACGAGCTCGGCGCGTCGGTGGTGCGGCTCGGGCAGATTGACGACCTTTCGCCCTCCGACCAGCCGCTTGTCCACTACGTCCTCACCGTTTCGAACGCGCTCAACATTTAACACCAAACAAGGAAACATAACAATGAAAGCATATCCGCTCGAAGACATCAAAGCACCCGCGTACCTCTACATCGGGAACTCGGTGCTGTTTATCAAAGACACAATCAAGGTTCAAAAAACATCGACGCTTTTGGACGTTGCGACATCGCACAACATCAAGGCGGGCGACATACTCACCGACCAATCCGTAACGATCAAGGCGTCGCCCGTGGCGTTCTCGAACACCGACGCGCTTTTTAAGGAGCTTTCGCTCGTCAAGGGCGCACGGCTGCCGAAAATCGACAACTGCGCAATCGTCGCCCGCGTGGCGAGCGGCAAGTGGGTCAAGTGGGCGTTTGCTCCTGCAATCCACGACACAATCGGCTCGATTACGTTCGGCGCGAACCTGCCGCTCGGCGAGCACGGCTGGACGGTTTATCCCGATCCGCTCAACCCCTCGACGCCGCTTGTTACGGTGACCGAACTGACCGCCGCGCCCACTGCCGGCAAGCTCGAAGACGCGGGCAAATTTATGCTGCGCTGTCTGGGCGTTTTCGGCTCTGGCGACGACAAAATCGAATTCGATACCGACGGCGCGTCCATCGAAATTTCGCTCTCGACGGAAGACGCTCAAAACGACCGCCTGATAAAATACGGCAAAAATTTGACCGACATTTCGGTTTCGGCGAAGTTCAAGCCGCGCAACATTTCGCTTGCCGACTGGCAAAAACTCACGGGCATAACGACGAGCGAAACCATCGGGCAGTTCAAGGGCGTGTCGAGCTTCCCGAACCTCGTTCTGCGCGGGGCAAAACAGGGCGACGTCCAATTCACACTCGCTTCCGCGCGTGTAAAAGATCCGTCCGCGACGTTTTCGCCAAAGGAAGCCCTTATGGACGAATTGACGTTTGAAGCCCACGGCGACACGCTCGGCGACAACAAGCTGACAATCGGCACTGCCGCCGCCGACTTTGTTTTCGAGTCGGCAACCGAAGATTCCACCGAGTAAGCGCGGAAAATGAAGCGAATTGACCTCACAAAAGAACCCGTCGGGGGTATGACGCTGTTTTTTCCGTGGCGTTGGAAAGGCGGAATCGGAGAGCGCATTTCGGCGACCGCGCCACAATCGGGCGCGATCACGCTGAGAGTCGCCTCCGTGCTCGACGCGACCGTCCGCGCGGACGGTATCTACTCAGGCGGGGAAAAACTCGACATCGACACCGTTGCAGCGGAATCGGGCTTTGCGCCCGAACAGCTGCTGGCGTACGGACGCAAAAAGCCGCGCGATGTGTCGATCGTCAGATTGGAGAAAGTATGATGCCGAGACTGCGACTAATCTTGGGCGATACCGTAATTGCCGATTCGGCGGCCGATGGAATCACCCGCTGGATACGCGCCGCAAAGCCCGAGCTTACCGTGCCCTCCGACAGCATACCCATTGTCGGGGGGCGGTATGCCCGCAACCGCGCGAAATCGTGGGGGCTGTCGCTTTCGTTTTCGGTGTCCGTCGGGCGGCAATTTCAATCGTACGCGCAGGCGGACGACTTTGCGATTGGGCACATCGCCGGTCTCGTAGGGGCGAGCGGGCTGCTTAAATATGAAGGTTTGCTCGGCAATTTGTACGGCTTTGAAAATTCCGTGCTCGAGAACGCGCGAATCGTAAACGAAACGGGCATATCGTCGGAGATCGAATATTCGTTCCGCTGCGGGCGTCCAGTGAAAAAGTTCGACACGCTCGTCGTCGTAAACGGCGCAATCCTAAAAATCGGGGATTTTTTCCCTGTAATTAAGATGTAATACTATGAATTTGGAAGAAAAAGAAATCAAACAGTTCGAGGAGTTCGACGAAGTGTCGCCCGAATCCTCGCAAAATCTGATAACCGACAAAGGTCGGTTTTCACTCGGGACATTGTACAATGCGGTTGTATCGTATGCCACCGAACTGATAAATGCGGCCGTGCAATCGGCGACAACTTCGGCTACCGTTTCCGCCCAAAATGCGGAGTCGGCTAAAAACGCCGCCGAGCTTGCCAAGACGCAAGCGCAGGCGATTAGCGACCCCGAAAATAGGATTGGTAATCTGCAAATTCTAAAGCAAAATTGCGGTCGATTGTACTTAAACGGCGGATACGCTACTACGAATTGCAAACCGACGTTCGGCGCGGCTCAATCTTTGATATTCACCTACGAAGTTTCCGAATCAGAGCTTTATTCGGGCTATTGGGCGATTATCGGGAATTGTTTTGACCAAATAGTAGGACAAACGGGTATTTCGTTTGCGAAATTAAGCACTTACGCAAGAGTCGGTTTCAACTGGGGCGGTACGAGCGATACCAGAACGTTGAAAACCGTGCAAATTGCGCAATTCGCCGACGGCAAGCCGCACGCGTGGGCGTTGGTTTGCGGCAAAAACGCGACCAACGGATTTTTGAAACTCTACCGCGACGGCGTTTTGATAATCTCGGAAACTTCGCTTGCACTATTTGAGGATTTCACACCCCAAAACGGTTTTTATTTCGGCAGGGGACAATCGACGGCATCCAATGTCGTTCCCGCAAAAGGCAGGCTTTCGCGCGTTGCGTTTTTCAACTTCGACGTTTCCGAATCCGACGCATCTTATACACTCGCAGATTATCAATCGGGTAAGTCAATTCCGCCTACTCTCAACTTAATGGCGCAGGACATATTGACGCTCAAGGAATCCGACATTACGAATCTAACATATTTTACCAATCGAGCGGACGCAGTTCAGTACGCTGGAGTTTGGGAAGGGGATTATTTTGTTTTGAAGAATACGGCAGATACAACTGTTGATACTTCAATGAAACAAACTTTTTACATCAATCCTATTTATACGCTTGCTGCAACTATCCCCGCTGGGGCTTTGGTTGAAGTATCTTTTGAAGAATGGATTTTTAATACAGATTATTTTACTACAACTCCAACCTTACCAACAGACCCTTCGGCTCAACGTTTTTACGGTTGGTTAACAGTTGGGGTAGCAAGAGGCAACACAGAGCACGGTAAAACTATAACAGATAAAAAATTTAGATTTTACGCGCGCGAAGCCTCAACGGTTTTACATTTTGCAAACTATGCGTTTGGACTGAGAAGTAATATTTCAGTAGGTGATACAATCCCAGCAAATACGGCTTTCTGCAAAATAAAGGGTCTTAAAATCAAAGTAAATGGAACATATCTAAACCTCGAGAGCTACACAATCGCCCGCAACACTACGACGCGGCTTATCAAAGACTTGTCGGCTGGCGGATATGACGCGACGATTACGGGCGAAATCCGCGGCGATATGGACAGGCGCGTCGAGGTTTTCGTAGACGAGCTCAAAACACAAATTGTACAATCATCATCAACAACGGATTAAAAAATATGGCAAAAAAAATACTACTTAAATCAAAAGACGGCGTTGAGGTATCCTTTGCTTTGACGCAAATTATACTCAAAGGCGAGACAACGATTAAATTCCCCGACGCGGAAGAATGGTCGGACGGGGCATCAAAAACTTATGTCTACGGCGACAGTTATATCGCAAAAATCCCCGACGAGCTCTTTGCACAGGTTGCGGCGGCTCTCATGCCCGCTCCTGCGACCGAAAACCCGACGGAGAGCGACGCGGAAACCGAAACCGCTTCGGACGAACCTGAAACTGAGGAATAAATATGGACGACAAAAACGATATGGCGACGTTCTTGGGGTACGAAACCGTCGCTTTGACAAAACCCGTCGGCGACAAAAAAACCGTCAAAGTAAAATGCCTGCCCGTGCGGGCTTTCGCTGAATACGCCGCGCTCATCGAAGACGAATCGGCTCTCGTCGAAATGTTCACGGGGCTTACGCCGGACGAGGTAGACGCGCTTGCAATCGACGACTTTGTGGCAATCTTGAAGAAAGGGCACGGGCTGAATTTTGTCCCTTTTTCGGATTGGCTGAAGCGCAAAGTGGAAGCCAAGAAAATGATTGCCCAAGCGTACGGAATCCGACTTCCGAACGAATCCCCAGCTGGAAACGGCTCGCCGGACTCGTCGCAGGAATTGTAGTCGAAAGCGGAATGAAATGGGACGATGTTCTCGATCTTACGCCGCTTCGATTGCAATCCGTCTGCAAGGCGATTGAAAAACGTAGAATAATCGACAAACTCGGCGTGTTCGACGCCCAAGCTGCGCTCATAGACGAAAAAGCCCTCAATCGTCTAAAATCCGAATTGAGGGTTTTTGAGGAGGAGTAATTCGCTCTTTAACTTTCTCTATGGTTGCGTTCCCGCCAAGTCGTACTTTCCGTCGAAGTCGAATTTTTGCGTTTTATTTCTTCCAGCTGTTTTTCAATACGTCTTTTCAAGTCTTCCAAATTGGATTGAATACGGCTCAAATCCTTCAATTTACGATTGAATTCAAACCGTAATGCCGTTCTTAAAAGTTCTCTTTCTATGACATCCATTTCTTAACTTCAGAAAGTATCTTTAACTTTATCGTAAAAATCAACAAAATTTGAACAAAAAATGGCGAACGATAAATACAATATTGAAATCGAATTGAAAGCCGAACTTGAAGAGGCGTCGAAAGCGATTGAAACGTTAAAAGAGATACAAATGACTTCCAATGATTTATCGGGAAGCATTTCATCTACAAGAACTGTCGTTAACGGCTTCTTTATGGAGCTTGGTGCGATGGGTGCGCGGTTGGCGACACAGTTGCCCGCGGCATTGTTGAAGAGTATCGAGGCATTCGGCCAGCAGGAAATGGCGGTGCAAAAGCTGACGGCAGCGATACGCGCAAACGGCGGGAATGTGTCGGAGGTCGTGCCCATTATGCGGGAATTTGCCTCCGAAATCCAGCGCATTACGACGTACGGTGACGAACAGGTGCTTGCGATGCAGGCGATGGCGTCGTCGATGGGTGTTTCGTCCGACCAAATGCAGGGTGTCATACGGTCGGCGATCGGTCTTGCGTCGGCTTTAAATATGGACGTTATGACCGCCGTTAAAGCCGCTTCCGCCGCCGTACAAGGCAAAACTGGCGCATTGCAGGAATATATTCCATCGCTTTCGAAATGCAAAACCGAGGCGGAAAAACTCGCGGCTGTCCAAAAATTGTCCGCGTCGGGGTTCGCGCAGGCTCGGGCCGAAGCGCAAACCGCTACGGGCAAACTAAAACAATGCGCGAATGCTTGGGGCGACCTCGCCGAAGTCGCTGGCGGCATATTTGCGCCTGTCGCGACGGACATCGCCGGATTGCTCAAGGGCATGTGCGAGGTGTTTTCGGAAAATTCGGGCATAGTTGCGGCACTTACGGGCTCGTTTACATCTTTGGCCGTATCGATGGCGTTTACGAAAATCGGCGGACTGCCCAACGTTATTGCGCTGATAAAGCTCACGGGCGGCTCGCTTATAGGCGTCAAAGGCGCAAGCGATGCGCTCAATGCGTCGCTAAAAGCCAACCCGATCGGCGCGGCAATCAGCGTTGCAATTACCGCAGTCACGGCGTTGACGGCGGCGTATTCGTATTTTAAGGGCAAAGCGGACGAAACCTACAAAAACAATATCGAGCAATCCGCCGAATATCGTTCCGCGCTCGACGCCGAAATCGAATCGCTAAAGCAGTGGGGCATCGGGCTGGACGATAACAAAAGGCGGGTTGCGGAAATTTCCGCCGAGATTGAAAAGCTCGAAGCCGCGCAGACTAAATTTTTGGATTCGGCGGGAATGCGCGGGCACGGAATGGGCGCGGGAATGCGAATCTATTCGGCGGACGAACAGGCGCAACTTGACAACTATTCGGCGAAAATCGAAAAACTCAACGAACTTAAAAACACGCTGGCGGACTCGGGCAAGCTCGCGGAGCTTGCCGAAAAACGCCACGCCGAAGCGGTCGAAAAGTCCAACGCGATACTCGCAGAGAGCGAAGCCAAAACGCTCGCGGTGGTCGACGGAACGGAAGCCCTACGGCAGATTCGGCAAAAATACGCCGACACGGAACGGGAAATCGCCGACATAGAAGCCGCGTTTGCCGACGGTTCCGTGGCGGACTCGGAACGTGTCGCAAAAGCAAACCGCCTCGCGCAGGCGCGGAAGGAAATTTTGGAACTCGAAAAATCCGAAGCCGAACAGGTTTTAAAAAACGGCGAAAACGCCATGACCGCCGAAACGCTGAAGCTTTTGTCGCGGAAAATGTCGCTTGAAACACAGATTGTCGCCGCCCGAAACCGCGGCGATTTGCAGACTCAAAAGAGCATAAACGACTCGCTATGGCTTGTTTCTCAGGATTTGCGCCGAGAAGAATTGGCGCGCAAATACATCACCGCGCTAAAAGATACGGTACAAACTGAAGAGGATTATTTGGCGTTAAAAAAACAAGCCTACGCATCGGCAAACACGACACTGGAAATCGAGCGCAAAACCGCAATCGAATCGGCAAAAAAAGCCACGGCCGAAAAATGGCTCGCGAACGAAACGGCGGTTGCAAAATCCCGATTGCAGGCGTTGGAGATGGACATTCTGACAGCCCGCGCGGCGGGAAATGAAAAGCTTGCGAAAGACCTCGAGGGCTCGCAGCGCATCGCCCAGCTTGCCGCCGAAATCTTCGAAACCACGCGCCGCGAAGGTATGAGTCGCGACCAGCTCGTAGCCCTGCAAAATTCGGCGAACGAGCAGGCACAGAAACGCTATGCGCTCGAAAAGTCTATCACAGATGAGACGGAGCGGCAGAATTTGGCAAAAAATGCGCAGGCGAAAATCGAGGATATTTTGCTTACAAACAAAATCGAGCAGCTCCGCGCCGAGGGTAAAATTTCCGCCGCGAAGGAATTGGAGCGCGAGCGCGACATAAAGCGGGCTCTCGCGGACTTAAAGGGCGTTTCGGACGCCGACAAGATGAAGCTCGCCGACACAATGCGGCAGACAAATACCTATCGGGATAGACAGGAATTCGGGCGCAATTCAGGTGGATTCAGCAGTTTCGGCGGGCGCGGCGGATATTCCAACGGAGGTTTTTCGAGCAGCGGCGGCATGGGATACTCGCAGACGACCTACGGCGGCTACAACGGCGGCGGAATCCGCCAAAGCGGGCGCAGACAACTCGCTCCGTCGCGCAGACAGGGCGAAACATGGGCACAGGCCAATGCGCGGTATGCCGACGAAATGATGCAAAAACAGCAACAGCGCGAGCAACGCCGCGCCGACAACGATACTCTCGGCGCGATGACATCGTCGACCGAGCGCATGGCGTTTCAAAGGCAGATGCGCGAAAACGACGTACGGCAATTTCGGGGACTCGGCGACAATGTGTCCGAGCGCGCCCGAAAAACACTCGGCGATATTTCCGCCGATGCCGACACGATGGCGGGCATCAAACCGCGACTCGGCGGAGCGGTTGCCGAAGCGGCCTCAGATTCGAAAAAAATCGAGCCCCGCAAGCTCGGGAAATCGGGCAATTCGGACGATTCGGAAAAGTCTCAACGCAAAAACGAAACACCCGCCCGCAAAGCCCTCAACAACCGCACTGCAAACCCGCCGCAAAAAAACGCCGATTCGGGCGGCAGGATTGTCGAGCTGCTTGAATCCATCGAAAAAAGCGTCAGGGGTACAACCGAAAAGGACATCAATTAGGAGTTATTATGACGGACGAATTTTTCAACAAAAGAGTCTACGTCGGCACATACGAACCGATTTTCCGCTTTGTCGAATTCGGGGACTCGGCCAATTATTGGATTAAGCTCAAGTACTACGTCAACCGCGACGACTATCAATCGGTCAAGCAATCTCGCGGGGCGGCGTTGGATTTCGAGATTGAAAACCTCGACGGAGAACCGATTTTCGGCGATGTCCCCGCAGAGCATTTGGCGACGTTACAAAGTCGCGGCTATGTCCTCGGAGCGCAGTCTCCCGAACCCGCAAACGAGGAGGGCGACTTGCTGCTCGTAACCGAAACATACGTCTACGCCCCGCCCAAAACCTATGTAGTGCCCGACTCCGACGTAGTGCCGATCTGGGGCGTCGAGGATACCGACTACGCGACAAAATCGTCGATTATAATGGGCGTCAATGCGGGTAATGTGCTGTCAAACCAGTTTTACCACCACACAGTGATCGCGGTCTCCAACCCCGCCGCGTTTAAAACTGGCGACTGGGTAATCGCCCATTTCAACTGCTCGTTCGGCTACAACCACTCCATTTGGGGGGTATTTTGGTTCGGCGGCGCGTGGGTTGAGTCGCTTACGCCGTTGCGGATTGTCCGCAAGTGGGGCAAATATGTCGAGCTCGACGGTGTTATCGGCTACGGAGATCAAGACGACGCCTACCAAGACATGGAAAACCATTCGCTGCCGCCGATCGAAGGTTTTTTCAAATGCCTAAACGGCGGCGGACTGCGCGAAAGTATCAACCTACTTATGCGCCCGATATCGGGATATTTAATGAGAGCTTATTCGACAAGAGTCTACCGCCGCCGCCGCGCCCCGATCCGCGAGGAAATAACCTTTTCGTTCGCAGAACCCGATTTGACAGACAAGGAAATCTTCCAACCGCAACAGGAATCGGGCTTCGAATCCAATAAGATTTCGCGCGAAACAACAATCTCGCCCGCCGCATGGAGGGCAAAAGTCGCCCGAGGCGATTGGTATCAATACGCCGAGCCCGAACCGAAATTCGACCGCGAAAACGGCATTTACGAACTTCGAATCAGAAAAACAAAGTGTATATAATATAGAGAGGAAAAAAATATGGCCGATTCAGACTATCTACGCAACGACGCCCAACTGCCGACAATCAAAAAGGTTTTGAAGAAGGAATTTGGGATAGAAACCTCGACACTGCTCGACCGAGTTGAAGCCGCCGAAGAAAAGGCGGCAAACACGACAACAGTATCGCTAAGCCTGCCGACCGCGAGCCTGACAAAACTGCAAGGCATATTAGTAGCCGACGGAGTAATCACAGCCGCCGCCAACGCCACCGCAACAAACTACGCCGAATGGCTCGACACCCAAGTTGAAACAGTCTACGCGCAATACCTTTCGGACGGAAAGATAAAAACCACAGACGACACCCAAACAACCTAACCCACCCCACACCGCAAGCCCCATGCAACACCCCTGCACGGGGCTTGCAACATTAGTTCATTTGCAGGCAAAATACGCCGATTTCCTCAAACGCTCGATTTATTTCCTCAAACCAAATGCGCGGATACATTTGTCTGTCGGGATTTTTATCTGCCCGAGAACTTTTTGATGTCGTCGGGAATCAGCGAGTCGATTGCGTTCGACCTCACCGCCGAGTCGTAGACGCCCGAGAGCTTTTTCAGCGCGCTTGCCGTCTGCGCCATATCGTATCCGTAGAGCGGGTAGAACGACGAAACGTCGAGGTTGCGCAATTCCGATTTAATCACCTGCGACAAGTCCTGCAGATAGGAGCGGAATTTTCTGTCGAAGCTGCCCTTGTCCATTCTGTGTTTGAAGTCCTTGGCGTATTTGCCGATTGTAGCGCCGATTGTCGGGAGCTTGTCCATGTCGCCGAGGCGTGTCGAAGCGTTTAGCGTGATGAAGTCCTGAAGGAGCATATTGGCGGATTCGAGCTTCTTGCGCTGCTTTTCGAGCTTGTCGAAGTCGAGCTTGTCCCAGCGCGAGAGTTTGTCGAGGCGCATACAGGTCAGGAAGTTGTTGCGGTTGTCGAAGATTCGGCGCATTTGCGAGACGCTTCTGGAGTTTTTCCAATTAACGTCTGGATACTTGGGGCGCAGATTTATCATCGACCCGAGAATCGTCCCGTCGTAGGGGTTAATCAGAACCGTGCCCTCGACGAAGGAGCTCGGCACGCGCGAGGAGAGCACGAGCGTGTTGTCCGAAACCGCGTTCAGTTTTATCGGGAAAATCTGGATATTGTTCTGGGTGTAGCCCATGAAGAAAATGGATTTGCCGACGATTTTACGGTAGTCCTTTTCCTCCGCGAGCGTCGCGACCTGCGTGGTTTCGGGCAGCGATTTTATCATTGCGATGACGAACGGGAAATCCTTCGAGGCGTAGATTTCCTCAGGGTCGAATTCGATTTCCTCGCCGAGGTTGTTCATAATTCTGACATTCGGGCCGTCCGCGAACGCTTCAAAGGGAATCAGGACGACTTTCTTGCCGTGCATTTCGGCGGGTACGCCGATTACGCGCTTTTTGCCTTCGACGAGCAGGGTGTGTTTGTTGAAAATTTCGCGCGTTTTGACGTTCAGTTCCGCGAGGCTCGCGGGGGTTTTTTTCTCCGCCTTTGCAGAACCCGACGCAGCGGCAGTTCCCGCGGCAGTGCCCGTCGCGCCCGCAACTTCCGCCGCCTGCGCGGCTGCGTTTGTCCCGCTCTTTGCGGCGTTGTCGACTACTCCCGAGAATTTTTTAAGCTCGTTGTACTGGCTCAAAAAGTCGTCGGGGTATTTTTTCTTCAAGACCTCTTTTGTTATCGCGAAAGTCGAGGCGTCGATTGACGGCAGCGGCTTGAGCGTTTCGATTTGCGATTTCGCCGTAATCTGGGCGTTAATCGTTTCGACGAATTTGTTGAAGTCCGATTCCCCGCTTTCCTCGAACTTCTTTTTGAGCGACGCATACGCTGCCGCCCCGATTTGAGCCTTGAGGTCGGCGAGTCCCGCTGCGGCGACCGCCTGTTCGGTGATGAAAGTTTCCTGCGACACGAAGTCGAGCGGATATTTTTTTGCGGCGAGCTTTTTGATGGTCTCGACCGCGTCGGGGTCGGCGGCGAGCGCGAGGTTCTGGATACTTTCCCACGCGTTCATCTGTTTTACGAGCCACGTTTTCGCCGCCGCCTTGTTGGACGGCTGCAGCTGCGCGGCTTTTTCTTTGAGTTGGGTTTTGAGGTCGGCGGGCATTTCCTGCGAATAGGAGGGTAGCGCGGAAATACTTGCCAAAATAAATAAAGCGGCAAATTTTTTCATACGCAAAAAATCCTACGCCCGCAAAACGCGCGTGTCAAACATTTCTTGAGGGCGCGCGCGCATAAATTTTAGCTTGAAGCGCGGTTGCGGCTTTGCTTGAATAGGCGAATATCCAATGAAATTCATATCGAAAATTTTATCGTTCTTCGGAAAATCCGATTCCACGAAAAACCCCCGCAAAGGCGTTAAAAATTCCCGCCAAAACGGCGGACGTACGGCCGACGGCGCGGAAAAGCGCTCTTCGCGCAACCGCAGACAGGGCGACGCCCGCCGCGAATCGGGCGGCAGACGCCGCGGACAGACGGACGGGCGCAACCCGCGCCGCCGCGCGCGTGAAGAATCCGAAGAGCCGCAAATCCAAGAGAGCGCAGTAAAGCGCGAGCCGAAGATCGTTCCCCAACCCTATCCCGCAGAGCAGCTCGCCGCCGACGTTCCCGAATTCGCGAAATTCGACTTGGGCGCGGAAGTCCTCTCCGCCGTAAAAGATATGGGCTACCTTTCGCCGACCCCAATCCAGAGCGCGGCGATTCCCGTGATTTTGCAGGGGCGCGACGTCATCGGAACGGCGCAGACGGGCACGGGCAAGACGGCGGCGTTTGCGCTGCCGACGATAAAGCTCGCGGGCGGGCACTCCGACATCGGCCCGAGAATTTTGGTGCTAAGCCCCACGCGCGAGCTCGCCGCCCAGAGCGCGGAAGCTTTCGTGAACTTCTCGAAATACACGCCCCTTGAAACGCTGCTGGTTCAGGGCGGGACTTCGATGGACAAGCAGATACGTGCGCTGCGCTCGGGTGTCGACGCGGTTGTCGCCACCCCGGGCCGCCTGCTCGACCATATCCGCCAGCGCAATCTGACCCTCAAAAACGTCCAGTGGCTGATTCTCGACGAAGTCGACAGAATGTTCGATATGGGCTTTATCGAAGACGTTTCCAACATCATCAGATACTGCCCCAAGCAACGCCAGACACTGTTTTTCTCGGCGACTATGCCCGACGCGGTTTTGCGCCTTTCCAAGTGGGCGTTGAAAGACCCCGAAAGCGTGGGAGTCGGCATCGTGCACTCGCCCGCCGATACCGTCGAGCACTTTATATATCCTGTCGACGGAATCCAGAAGTACGATATGCTCGTCGAAATTCTCAAGGGGCTCGACGACGTTAAAAGCCTCATAGTCTTCACCCGCACGCGCATGGACGCCGACAGAATCGGCGAATGGCTCGAGGCCCACTCGTACAGCGTCTCGACCCTCCATTCCGACAGATCCCAGCGCGAGCGCGACAAGGCGCTCTCCGACTTCAAAGAGGGCAAAACCCACATTTTGGTCGCAACCGACATCGCCTCGCGCGGGCTGGACATCTCCAACGTCGGCTACGTCATAAACTTCAACGTCCCCGAGCACTCGGAAGACTACGTCCACCGCATCGGGCGCACTGGCAGAGCCAACAAGGAGGGCAAGGCAATCACCCTCTATTCCTCCGACGAAACCGAATTTTTGAAGAGAATCGAAGCCTTTATCGGCGAGCACATCGAACGCCGCAAGCTCGAGGGTTTTGCCTATCGTACCGAGCCGCGCCTCGAAGAGCCCGTCGCGAAGAAACGCCGCCGCAACCGATAGTATGCGAAAGTTTTTCCGCTGCGTTTTCCGAATCCTCGCCGCCGCGCTTCTTGCGGTCGCGGCATTCGGCGTGTACAGCTATGTCGTGCTCGACTCCTACCACGCGACGGAGGACGTTTCGAAAATCGGGACTGGGCGCGAATGCGGACTGCTTTTGGGGACTTCGAAATTTTTGAAGAGCGGCAGACCGAACCTCCAATACAACGCCCGCATAGACGCCGCCGTAAAACTCTACAAGGCGGGAAAAGTCTCGCGGATAATCGCAAGCGGCGACAACCGCGACAAATACTACAACGAACCCGCCCAAATGAAGCGCGACCTAATCGCGGGCGGTGTCCCCGAGTCCGCAATATCGACCGACCCGCTTGGCTTGCGCACCTACGATTCGCTCAAGCGTTGCCGCGGGGTTTTCGGGGTCGTAAACCCCGTGATAATAACCCAGCAGGCGCATTGCCGCCGCGCACTGTTTTTGGCGGAGAGCCTCGGAATGGACGCCGAGGGCTTCGCCGCCGCGACTCCCGATTTTTCGAAGGACAGATTGGTTGTCGACGCCCGCGAAATGTTGGCGAAAATGAAAGCAGTCGGCGAAGTTTATATTTCTTCCGCGATTTTCGCCAACGAAAGCCTTTCCGAAGCGGTAAAAGGGCTTTTCCGCTAATCGGCAGCGGGCGCGGCGCGGGAACAAATCGGCGCGCAGTCGGCTAATCGTTTCGGCGGAGTCGGGGGCGGCGCGAATCCCGCAAAATTGCATTTTCCCCGAACAAATTATTTCCGCTAAAAAACAAAAAAAGGGGAACTTCGAAAAAAAAGTTCCCCTTTCGGAAAATTTTCGTTTTTCCGAATTATTTAATCGGGACGTTTTGCGTCAGAACCGACGGCGACATTTCGTAGACGCCGACTTTCGTCGCGGGGCCGCTCATCGTAATGGAGTAGTCGGGGGCGATTTTTATCGAGAGGTCGCCGCCTTCCATGTGGACTGTGATGTCGCCGTCGCAAAGCCCGAGCTTGTGGGCGACCGACGCCGCCGCGCTCGACGAGCTGCCCGAAGCGAGGGTGTAGCCCGCGCCGCGTTCCCATATCTCGATTTTGATGTTGTTGCGGTCGAGAACTTGGAGGAGCTGGACGTTCGTGCGGTTGGGGAAGAGGGAGGTCATATTTTCGATGACCGGGCCGATTTCGCGCGCGAGTTTTTCGGAGACTTCCTTCATCGGGAGCACGCAGTGGGGGTTGCCGACCGTCGCGCAGCAGTAGGTGTATTTTTTGCCGTTGATTTCGAATTCCTCGTTGACGACTTCGCGCTTTGCGCCGACGACGGGGATTTTTTCGGAGTCGAAGCTCACCTTGCCCATATCGACCGTGATGAAATCGCCGCCCTTGGAGACCACGCATTTGACGACTCCGCCGAGCGTGTCGACCGTGAAGGGCTGGTTTTCGGCGACTCTGCCCGTGTCGAACAGGTAGCGCGAGAAAATGCGCAGGCCGTTGCCGCTTTTTTCGGCTTCGCTTGCGTCGGGGTTCAGGATTCTGACCTTGAAGTCCGCCTTGTCGGTTTTTTCGGGGCCGTAGAGAATGCCGTCCGAGCCGAGCCCGAAGTTGCGGTGGCAGATTTTAACGACATCGATACCCGTGGGCATTTCGGGGCAGTCGACGGGGTCGAGTACCAGATAGTCGTTTCCGAGAGCGTGATATTTGGTGAATTTCATCGTGTCTTTGCGTTTTTTTGAAGTCGTGAATCTGTGTTTTTTCGGCGCATATTTCAAGTTTTTTTCTGCCGATATAAAAAATTCCTGCTTGGAAAATTTGCCGCGATGTGCCAAAAATATCCGCTAAATGATGGAATTTTTGAAAATAGAGAACCTCGCATTGCTCGAGCGCGCGGAAGTCGACTTCAAACAGGGATTTACGGTCGTAACAGGCGAGACGGGCGCGGGCAAAAGCGTGCTGCTGGGGGCGTTGTCGATGCTCGCGGGGGCGCGCAAGGGCAGGGAGATTGTCGGGGGATATTCCGACACTTGCAGGGTCGAGGCGGTTTTGCGGTTTGCCGATACTTCGGAAATCGACGCGCTGCTCGAGTCCGCGGGGCTGCCGCCGTGCGAGGACGGCGCGCTTTTGATAGCCCGCACGATAAGCGCGACAAAGCCCGCAAAGGCGTTTGTAAATTCTTCGCCCGCATCGCTTTCGTTCTTGGCGGAGCTTGGGAAGCTGTGGATAGACTTCCACGGCCCCGGCGAGCCGCAAAAACTTTTTTCGGGCAAAAACCAGCTCGCGATGCTCGACACATTCGCGGGCGACGGTGCCGAAACCGCCGAATATATGAAATTGTACGGCGAGCGCAAACAGACGCTTTCGGCTCTCGAAAAGCTCGAGCAGGGCGGGAGTCTGGGGGCGGACGAAGTCGAATTTTTGAAGTCGCGGATAGCGGCAATCGACGCGGTGAACCCGACGGAGGACTCCATTGCCGAGCTTGAAAGGCAGTCGAAAATCGCGGAGTCCGCGAGCGACATAACGGAAAAGTCGGCGGCTGCGGCGGAGTCGATAAACGGCGACGGGGGCGCGCTTGCGTCGGTCGCCGCGGCGGCGAAGTGCGGAGCGGAGATAGCGCGGTTTTCGCCCGAGGCGAAATCGCTTTGCGAACGCCTTTCGGGGGCGGCTCTCGAGCTTTCGGACATCGCGGCGGAATACGAAAACCTCGCGCGCTCCTCCGATATGGACGAGGCGCAAATTGCGCAAATCCGCGAAAAGATGACCGACTGGCTCGGGCTTTGCCGCAAGTACGGCGGGAGCGTCGAGTCGGTACTGGCGGCTCGCGCGGAGATGGCGGAGAAAATTGAAATGCAGTCCGACGTAAGGGCGTCGGCGCAAAGACTGCGCGAGCGCGCCGAGGAGCTCGCCGCAAAACTCGAGCCGATTGCAAACCGCATATTCTCGCTAAGAACCGCCGCGGCGAAGAAACTCGCGGCGGAGGCGGCTGAAGTTCTGCTTTCGCTCGGCTTTAAAAACGCGCGCTTGGACATAGGTCTGGAGCGCACCGCCGAGCCGTCGCCCGACTGCGGGAGCTTCTGCGAATTCGCCTTTTCCGCGAACCCTGGCCAGCCCCTGCGCCCGCTCGCGAAAATCGCGTCGAGCGGCGAGCTCGCGCGCGTTATGCTCGCGCTCAAAACGGTTCTCGCGGACACGGATTCGACCCCGATTCTCGTTTTCGACGAAGTCGACGCGAACGTCGGCGGGGAAATCGGCGCGGAAGTCGGAAAACTGCTCGCGCGGCTCGCGCGCTCGCATCAGGTTTTTTGCATAACACACCTGCCGCAAGTCGCCGCATGTGCCGATTCGCACTTCCTCGTCGAAAAAACGCAGACCGAAACCGACACGAGCGTCTCGATTTCCGAAATCGACTCCGACGCCCAGCGGCGCGTATCCGAGCTCGCCAGAATGCTCGGCGACAGGCATTCGCAGTCCGCGCTCGAGCACGCCCGCAAACTTCTCGACAAAAATTTTTGACAATCTCCGACTGGGGACGATTTAATATAGACAAAAACGCGCCGCAGATTCCCGCGCGCGGCACATCCTATTTTTTACAATGGCAAAAGAATCAAGAAAACGCGGTCAAAAACTCGGCGAGATTGTCGGGCGCAGACGCCCCGTGCTCGGCTCGGTTTTGATATTCGCGGCGTTCATTTTAATAGTCTCCGCGCTCTCCTACGCGCCGAGCCAGAACATATTTTTCAAACCGTGGTTTTCGTCGTTCCTTCCCACGACCGAAATTTACGGCAACAACCTTTGCGGCGCATTCGGGGCGACCTTCACGCTGATGGCTTTGATATGCTTCGGCGCGGCGGCGTACACCATTCCGATTTACGTCTTCTGGACGGGGCTTCTGCTCTGGCGCAGGCGCGCAAACGGCATTTCCAAGCTCGAGCTGTTTTCGATTTTCGGGGGCGTGCTCTTCTTTTCGATTTTCTGCGCGTCGCTTCAGGCGGGCGTCGAGGCGTCGGGGACTCAGAGCGCGTACTGGCCGCTCGGGTGGGGCGGAAAATTCGGGACTGTCGTTTTCGACAGCCTGCTAAGGCCGTTTTTGGACGTGTTCGGAAGTGCCGCGCTCGCGGGCGTGCTCTTCCTTTTCTGCTCGATTGTCGTATTCGTGGACAGCCCCAAAGACGCGGCAAAGGAGCTTGCGGGGGCTGTGAAAAATTCTCCCTCCGCGTTTTTGCGCGTCGGGCGTTTCTTTTATAAGTGCATTGCGTTTTTCCCGTCCTTGTGCTGGCGGGATGTGCGCCGCAAGCGCGCTGCGCAAGGCGAATCCGCGCAAACCGCGCAACAGCCCGCCCAGCCCGTTCCGCAACCCGCACCCGCCGCGCAGCCCGCGCCGCAGGTTCGCCCGACTCCCGAAAAACTCCCCAAGGCAACCCGCGCGGAAATCGCCGCGGCGACCGACATTGCCGACGGAGTCCTCTCGGGCGCGGAGGGCTTTGCCGAACCCGCCGAGCATTCGTCGAAAATCGGCGGAGTTTTTTCCGACGGAAAAATAAAAGCCCCTATTAGCGACTTTTCCTCGAGGTTCGACTCCGACGCCGACGAAGAGGATTTTACTTTTGTGCCGTCCGCCCAGTCTGCGGAAGCGGAGTCCGAACAGACCCAATCCGACGGCGCGGAAGGCGAACCCGCGTACGCTCCCGAAGAACGCGAAATGCCGCAAGGGCGGCAATCCGCCGAAGAATCCGTCGCGGAGTCTTTCCCGCAGCCTGCGGGCGCGGACTCTTCCGCCCAACCCGAGCCCGCGGCTTCGGAAGCCGACGACATTGCGGACTCCGAAGTTTCCGAGGAAGCGGAGGCAGCGGCAACCGAATCCGCCGCGTCTGCCGCGCAAGCCGATTCGGGCGAGATTGACTTAAGCCATATCCCGACCCCCAAGCCTCGCCAGACTCCCGCCGCGCCACAGTCCGCCGCACTGCGCGTCGAGGAGGCTTTCAAAAGCGAAAAGTACGAGCCCAAGCCGCGCCCGAAAATTGCGGGCGGCTTCGTCTTCCCGTCCACCGATTTGCTCGACCAATCCCCCGCCGAGTCCGCCTCCGAGCGCGAAAACTACGAGGAGCGAATGACGGAAATCGTAACTACAATCGCCAACTTCGGCATATCCGTAAAGCCCGTCAAGGCGTCTTCGGGCCCCGTCATCACGCGCTACGAAGTCCGCCCCGCAACGGGCGTGCGCCTCAACAGAATCGCGAATTTGGAGGACGACATCGCCCTCGGAATCTGTGCCCAGAAAGTCCGCATTGTCGCGCCTATCCCGGGGCAGGGGACGGTCGGCATCGAAGTGCCGAACAAGCACAGAAGCATGGTGCGCGTGCGCGAAATCATCGAGTCGCGCGAATGGAACGAGAGCAGGGCGGAAATTCCCGTCGCGCTCGGCAAGGACATCACTGGCGTGCCGATTGTCCTCGATTTGGCGAAAATGCCACACGCGCTGATTGCGGGCTCGACGGGCAGCGGCAAGAGCGTCTGCATAAACTCGATAATCCTTTCGCTGCTATTCAAAATGACGCCCGACGACCTGCGCTTCATAATGGTAGACCCGAAGGTCGTCGAAATGCAGATGTACAATTCGCTGCCGCATATGCTCATTCCCGTGGTCACCGACCAGCGCAAAGTTCCCGCTGCGCTCAAGTGGCTCACGGGCGAAATGATGCGCCGATACAGGATTTTCAAGGAGACGAATGTCCGCAACATCGCGGGCTTCAACGCCAAAATACGCAAGGACGAACAGGCGGAGGAGGCCGCGCGCGAATCCGACGCCGCGATGACTCCCGAAGAACGTACCGCGCTCGCCGACACCGAAAATGCGGAAGAGCCCGAACTCTTCGACGGCTTCGAAATCCCCAAGAAAAAACTGCCGTACATCGTCTGCATTATAGACGAGTTGGCGGACTTGATGATGGTCGCGGGCAAGGAGGTCGAAGGCTCGATAGCCCGCCTTACGCAGCTCGCGCGAGCCGCGGGTATCCACCTTATCGTGGCGACGCAACGCCCGTCGCGCGACGTCATTACGGGGCTTATCAAGTCGAACCTGCCGACGCGAATCGCCTTCAAAGTGGCTTCGCAAATCGACAGCCGCACGATTCTCGACCACAAGGGCGCGGAAACGCTCATCGGCTACGGCGATATGCTCTACATCAACAACGGCTCGGCGGATATGATAAGAGCTCAGGGCGCGTTTATGTCCGACGAGGAAATCGGGCGCGTCGTCGAGGCTCTGAAAGTAAACGGCGAGCCGCAGTACGCCGAAGAAGTTCAGGCGGAAATCGAGCGCGCTGGCGAGGACGAAGACGACGACTGCGGCGGCGGCGAAGAGGGCGACGACCCGATGTTTGCGAAGGCGGTCGCTCTTGTCAAGCAGAGCAAAAAGGCGAGCACGTCGTTTTTGCAGCGCAAGCTCGGAATCGGCTATCCCCGTGCCTCGAAGATTATCGACGAAATGGAGGAGCGCGGAATGATAGGCCCCGACGGCGGCCCGGGATCTCCGCGCGAAATCTATATGTAGCCTGTTTGTCCGTTGTCGAAAAAAAGGCGAATCCCGAGGGATTCGCCTTTTTTGTCGGGCTTCGAAGTCGCGCTATTTCAGACCGAGCAGGAAGTCCGCTATGTCCGAAAGCATCTTGTCCGAGCCTTTGGTTTCGAGCTTGCAGTCGATTTTTCTGTCCGCGCAGATTTCCGCGAATTTTTCGCAGAATACGGGCGAATGCACTGCGTCTTTCCAGCCTTCGTTTTGGAGGATTACGAGGCTCGGGGCTTTTGCCTTTTCGACGTTTTTAGCCAAATACGCGGGCGAGTATTTTTGTATGTTTGGCAGCGCCTTTTCGCGGTTTGCGAGAAATTCCGCGAAGCTTTTGTAGCCGAACGCCCTTTGCCCGTAGTCGATGTCGGCAATCCAGCTTTTCATTTCGGCGGGGTCGAGCGACGTTTGCGGGACGTTTACCCCGACCGCCGCGATTTTACCCGCCGCGCCCGAGAACCCGAGGTACAGAGCGGAGCACGCGCCAGCCGAGCCGCCGCTTACGGCGATTTTTTCGGGGTCGATATTCCACTTTGCGGCGTTTTGTTTTACGAACTTCACAGCCGCCGCGCAGTCCGCCATAGTGGCGGAGACGGGTGGGAAGATGTCGGCGTCTTCGGCGTCCTGCAAATAGCGGTAGTTGGCGCAGATTACCGCGACGCCCTTGTCCAGCAGCTTGTCGAGCGATTTTTCGACGAATCTGTCTTCCATTGCGCCTGTCATCCAGCTGCCGCCGTGGAAGTATACGACTGCGGGCGTTTTATTTTTTGCGTTTTTCGGAAGCCAGACATCGACCTTGTTCTTATAGTGCGAGCCGTAGGAAACGTTTTCAAAATCCGCCGCGCGTACTTTGCACTGCTTCTTCGTGGTGCAGTCGAAATAGATATATTCGTTTGCTGGGCGGCGTCCGAAAACCGAGGCGATTGCGCGCAAATAGTGGTCGCCCTCGCGAATGTCGGGCAGAAGATACGAACCTTCCGTGTATTCGTTCCAAGCGTTGACGAGAATCGCCTTGGGGTGCGAATACTGCGCGTAGTGCTTGGCGTCCTTGAGGATTTTTTCGAAGAGGGCGGGATTGTTGTTTTTGAATATCGGTCCATAGGGGTAGGTCGCCCCGTCGACCCACGGGAATTGCGCGGTCGCGCGGCAGCGTTGCGACGAGTCCCAGCCCATTGTCGCAACGGGAATGTACGCAATCGCGGCTTCCTTCATCATTTCCGCGAATTTTTTGTGCGCGGGAACGGCGTCGGCGTATTCGTAGAAAAGTCCGTCGCGCTTTTTGTCGAAGAACGCTTCGTGGTAGGCGTTGATATTGTAGCGCGTGGCGTTTTCGAAGCCCGCTTCGGCGAGAAGTTTTGCCGCGCCGACGGGGTCGCTCGAGTCTATCATTGCGTTCCAGCAGACGGGCGGGAGTCCGTTTTGCTTCATTCTCTCGGCGGCCTTGTCGAACATCTTTTTGACTTTCGCCGCGCCGCCGTAGTCCTTTACGAAGTTGAGCGCGTTGTACATCGAGTAGAACGGACGCCCGTCAACCGTGTAGTATTCGGGACGCTTGAAGTAGTTTTTTATGCAGTAGTCGAGCATTTCGAGGAAGTCCTCCTCGGTGCGCGCGAGCGTCATCAAATTCACGCGCGGGGCGGTCGGCTCGGGGCGCAACCCGTTTGCCCTGTCGTGGTACGCCCACATAATAGCGAACTTCATTTTGTCGCGGTTGGGGGCTTTCAAAAAGCCCTGCTCAAGCGACTCCTCCATCGTGCGCTTGCCGCCGTACCAGTACCAGTCGTAGAGGAATACGGTAATGCCCGCGTTTGACGCCAAGTCGATTTCCTTCGCAACGTCTGCGGGATTTTTGCCGTCGAGATACCCTGGGAGCGGGACATACGGCAGTTTGTGCCCTTTGAATCGGGGTATTGCGGTCTTCACAAATTCCCATTCCGTCCAGCCCTTGCCGAACCATTTTTCGCCGTACGGATACGTGTGCCAGTGTGGATAGTAGACGCACATTACGTCGAGCTTGTCGCCGTTCGCGTCGGATTTCGCGGAGTCGGCGTTCGCCGCGCAGCCGCCCGCTGCAAGCGCGATTGCAGTGGCGACGGACGAAAGTATCGGAAGTTTTTTCAGTCTTGCTATTATTTTCATAAGAGGGAAAGCTTACGGTGATTAAGTTAACGCGTCAACTTAAATTACGGTCAAAAAAATTTTTTTCGGAAAATTACTTGACAGGGCTGCAGGAATTTTTTGAATAAGGGCATATCATCTGATGATATGACAAAAAACACGGGCATATTGAAGGTAGAAAAGAAATCGCTTGCCGACGAAGTTTCGGGACTTATCCAGAAACGCATATCGTCGGGCGAAATGCCCGTGGGCACGAAGCTGCCTACCGAAAAGGAGCTTTCGGATATGTACGGCGTCGGGCGTTCGACCGTCAGGGAAGCCGTGAGCGTTTTGGCGAACATCGGACTTTTGCGGGTAATGCAGGGCAAGGGGACTTTTGTGGTGTCGCAATACGCGACCAACGAGCCAATCGCCCAGCGGCTCAAGCGCGCCCAAAGCTGCGACTTGGACGAAATCCGCCAAATCCTCGAAATGAAAATCGCCGAAAAGGCGGCTCAAAAGCGCACGAAGGCGGACATAAAAAACATCGAGGCGCGGCTCGCGGAAATCGCCGAGGCAAACGAATCGGGCGACTTGGAAAAGAGCATCGACGCCGACATAAAATTCCACACCGCAATCGCCGAGGCCTCCCACAACGAAATTTTGCTGGAGTTCTACGAAATGGCCTCCGCGTATCTGCGCCAGTGGTACGCGCAAATCTACCGCTCTTCGGAAATCTTTGCGTCGGCGTACGGGCTGCATTCGGAGCTCGTTGTAAAAATCGCCGAGCGCGACTGCACCGGCGCGTGGAATGTCGCCGAGGAGATTATCAAGCACGGCAGGGCATAGACTTTTTTAAACAATAACCAACAGGAAAGGAAAAAATAAAATGGCAAATTATTTCAACACATTGCCGCTGAGAGAAAAACTCAGACAGCTCAATCAGGCGCAACTTATGGAGCGCAGCGAATTCGACGGCGGCGTCGAAGCCCTCAAGGGCAAGAAAATCGTCATCGTCGGCTGCGGCGCGCAGGGGCTCAATCAGGGTCTCAACCTCCGCGACAGCGGCTTGGACATCTCCTACGCACTCCGCCAGTCGGCTATCGACGAAAAGAGAGCTTCTTGGAAGAACGCCACGGGCAACAATTTTAACGTCGGCACTTACGACCAGCTCATTCCCACCGCCGACTTGGTAATCAACCTCACCCCCGACAAGCAGCACACCAACGTCATTTCCGCCGTTATGCCGCTGATGAAGCACGGCGCGGCGCTCTCCTACTCGCACGGTTTCAATATCGTCGAAGAAGGCATGCAAATCCGCAAGGACATCACCGTTATCATGGTCGCCCCCAAGGGCCCCGGCACTGAAGTCAGAGCCGAATACCTCAGAGGCTTCGGCGTTCCCGCGCTCGCGGCAGTCCACCCCGAAAACGACCCCGAAGGCAAGGGCTGGGCGTATGCAAAAGCGTACTGCGTAGGCTTGGGCGCGAACAAGGCTGGCGTTCTGAAATCCTCCTTCGTCGCCGAAGTTAAGTCCGACCTCATGGGCGAACAGACGATTCTCTGCGGACTCCTCCAGACCGCCACGATTCTCTGCTTCGACAAGATGGTCGAAAACGGAATCAACCCCGCGTATGCTGCAAAGCTCGGCCAGTACGGCGTCGAAGTCATCACCGAAGCCCTCAAGCACGGCGGCATCACGGGCATGCTCGACAGACTCTCCAATCCCGCCAAAATCAAGGCGTACGAATTGGCTCAGGAACTCAAGGGTATTATGCGTCCGCTCTTCCGCAAGCATCAGGACGACATTATGTCGGGCGAATTCAGCAGCACGATGATGGAAGACTGGAAAAACGGCGACGCAAAGCTCCTCAAATGGCGCGAAGAAACGGGCAAGACCGCTTTCGAACAGACTCCCGCAGGCGATATGAAGATTTCCGAACAGGAATACTTCGACAACTACCTGCTCCTGTCGGCGTTCATCACCGCGGGTATCGAACTTGCGTTCGAAACCATGTGCGAAGCCGGTATCCAGCCGCCGTCCGCATACTACGAATCGCTGCACGAAACCCCGCTTATCGCCAACACCATCGCGCGCAAGAAGCTCTACGAAATGAACCGCGTCATTTCCGACACCGCCGAATACGGCAACTATCTTTTCTATAACGCCTGCAAGCCCCTGCTCGCCGACTTTATGAAAAAGATTACCCCCGAGCTCTGCGGCAAAAACTTCAACGAAGGCAAGGACGGCAGCGTCGACAACGTGGCACTCGTTCGCGTAAACGAAGCTATCCGCAACCACCCCGTGGAAATCGTCGGCATCAAATTGCGCAAGTACATGACCGCAATGAGGCCGATTAAGACTCTGTAATCGGGTCGATATTCTGCGGCGGCGGGGAGTCTTTCGGGATTCCCCGACCGCCGCAAATTTTTTGTTTAAAAATTTCGGTATATGGAAGTTGTTTCGGTAAATTCTCTAAAAATCCGCTACGGTGCAAAGGAAGTTTTCGGCGGATTGGACTGGAAAATCTCGCGCGGCGAAAACTGGGCGGTATCGGGCGAAAGCGGTACGGGCAAGTCGTGCCTGCTCAAGGCGGTTGCGGGGAAAATCGAATACTCGGGCGAAATAAAAAAATCTTTCGCCGAAAACGGACAGCCCGCCGAGGCATTGTACGTCGATAATTGGTACAAGTTCACGAACCTTGAGGGCGACAGGAATTTTTATTACCAGCAACGCTACAACTATCACGCCGAACAGGACACCCTCACCGTTTTCGGGGAACTCGAAACATACGGCAAGGAGCGCAATCTGGATATTTCGGCGGTCGAGCCGATTCTCGAGCGGTTCGGATTCGCCAAGTGCCGCCAGACGCAGCTGATAGAGCTTTCGAGCGGCGAACACAAAAAACTCCAACTTGTAAAAGCCCTGTGGCTCAAGCCGCAAATACTGCTGCTCGACGACCCGTATACGGGCTTGGACGCAGCCTCGCGCAAGGCGTTAAACGACATTCTCGACGAAGAGTGCGCCGCGGGCACGACCCTTGTAATCGCGACCAACGATACCGAACTTCCGTCGTCGATAAACCGCTTTGCGGTAATCGATGGCGGGCGGATTTCCGAAAGGGGCGGAGTCGAAAAAATCGGCGAAACGCCCGTAGTCCACAAACCCGTTCCCGAGTTTTTGAAGCTTTCGCCCGAAATTCCGTCGGAAACGTTTATAGATATGCGCAACATCACCGTGAGATACGGCGAAAAGGTCGTTTTGGACAATGTGTCGTGGACAGTAAAGGCGGGCGAAAAGTGGCTTTTGCAGGGGCGCAACGGCTCGGGGAAATCGACGCTGCTGAGCCTCGTTTGCGGCGACAATCCGCAGGCGTACGGCAACGACATACGCCTTTTCGGACAAAAGCGCGGCGGCGGCGAGAGCATTTGGGACATCAAAAAGAAGATGGGCATAATCTCGCCCGAAATGCACTGGTACTTCGACACGAACGCGACGGTTTGGAATTCGGTCGCGTCGGGGCTGCTGGACACGATGGGGTGGTATCTGGACGTGAGCTTTTCGGACGGGAAGAAAATCGACGAAACCCTCGAATTTTTCGACCTTTCCGCCGACAGGGACACGCTGTTGAGCTCCCTGCCGCTGGGCAAGCAGCGAATGGCGTTGCTCGCGCGCACGGTCGTAAAAAATCCGCAACTGCTGATTCTCGACGAGCCGTGTCAGGGCTTGGACAACGCGCAGACCCAGCGTTTCAATTCGGCTCTCGACGATTTGGCGGAATACGGAAAGACGATAATCTACGTCGGGCACTACGAAACGCGTCTGCCCAAATGTTTGACCCACAAGCTCGAACTCGACAAGGGCAAGGTGCTGTCGGTCGGGTAATTTTGCGCTTGTGAAAACGAAAAAAGCCGCTGTTCTGGCGGCTTTTTTGTGTATTGGGCGTCGTGTGCGCGTTGCGCGTTTTTTTCGCGAGGGTGTACGAACAGCCCAAGCGAGCGGGCGGTTTACGCTTTGCGCCCCATTTCGCGGGCTTCGGCAAGCTTCCCCTCCGAGATGTCGCCGATTCCCGTCGCTCCGACTCCGCGCACGACTCCCTTGAGCGAGCACTTTTCGAAGCAGGCAATCCACCCGCCGAGCCCGTTGATTGTCCCGTCAACAGCGCCGTCGTCGTCTTCGGCGGCGGAGGCGAGCAGGTAGATGTCCCTGAACTTGTAGTCGGAGGGGAAGAGCGGATTGGCGCGGTCGAGCAGGGTTTTCATCTGCCCGCTCATTTCGTAGTAATACACGGGGGTTGCGAACGCGATAACGTCGCTGTCGTGCATTTTTTCGACAATCGCGGGGGCGTCGTCTTTGATTACGCATTTTTGCGTATTTTGGCAGGAAAGACACCCGACGCAAAAGTTGATTGTTTTGCCCCTCAGCGATACGAATTCGACTTCGTTGCCCGCCGCTTTTGCGCCTTCGGCAAAGGCGCGGGCGAGGGCGTCGGAGTTGCCCGATTTTCTGAGAGTCGTGGAGATTACGAGAATTTTTTTAGACATATTTTTGTTGTAGTCCGCACATTATACTTCTTTGTTTCCGAAAAGTAAATATCCGCAACTGCCGATTTTCTGCCCAATCCGACCGCAAAAAAACGGGCGGGATTGCTCCCGACTGCGCGGCGGCAATCGTCGGGGATTTCGCATTTTGAATTGCGAGGATTTCGGGTAAGTCGGACTTTTGTGCTTTCGATATTTCCATTGGTAGAATCGGGCAAGTTTTCGGCGCAAATGTATATTTACATTTGCCGCGCTTTTTTGATATTATTATCCCGACAAAAGCGCGTAGTGCGAACAAAAAATTCGGATTGCGCGCCGCTTTGCCGGATAACTACAATATGGAAAAACGATATGTTGAAGAACGTTAGAATATTCTTCGCTGCCCTGTTCTTTTGCTCGATTACGCTGGTGTTCCTCGACTTCACGGGGACTGTCCATGCGTGGCTCGGGTGGACGGCGAAACTCCAGTTCCTGCCCGCGCTGTTTGCCGCGAATTTTGCGGTTGTCGCGTTGCTTGCGCTCGCGACACTTCTTTTCGGGCGCATCTACTGCTCGGTGGTTTGCCCGCTCGGCGTATTGCAGGACATTGTCTCTAAAATTGCTGGGCGGCGCAAGCGCAACAGGTTTTCCTACAAACGCCCCAAGACGTATCTGCGAATCGCGTTTTTCGCGCTCTTCGCCGTCTGCTCGGCTTTGGGTTTGCTTTCGGCGGTGTCGCTGATTGCCCCGTACGGGGCTTACGGCAGGATTGCCTCGAACATATTTGCCCCGATTTGGGCGTTGGGCAACAACGCGCTTTCATTTATAGCGGAGCGTTTCGACAGCTACGCGTTTTATCCGACCGAAGTCTGGACTCGCGGAATCGGCGCGTTCCTCGTGGCCGCCGCGACTTTCGCCGTCGTCGGATTCTTGGCGTGGAGGGGCGGGCGCACTTATTGCAATACCGTTTGCCCCGTCGGGACTCTCTTGGGATTTTTGGCGAAATATTCGCTTTTCAAGCCCGTCGTCGACGTATCCAAGTGCAACTCGTGCGGGCTTTGCGCGAGGAACTGCAAGGGGCAGTGCATAAACTCCAAAGAGCATAAAATCGACTACTCGCGCTGCGTGTCGTGCTTCGACTGTATCGGCAACTGCCGCCGCGGGGCGATTTCCTACTCGTGCAGGAAGGGCGGGGCGGATTCTGGAAAATCCTCCGCGGCAAAGCCCGCGATCAAGCCCGCCGCGAAGCCCGATTCGGTCGGGGCGGATTCCCCCGTTTCCGTCCGCGCTTCGAAAAATTCCTCCGATTTTTCGAAAATCGAAAATCCCGCAGTTTCGGCAAAGGGCAGGCGCGGATTCTTCTCGTCGCTCTTGGTCTTCGCGGGGGTTGCCGCCGCAGAGGCTGAGGAGAAAATCAACGACGGCGGGCTCGCCCCGATAAAAAGCAGGCGCAAGCCCGAGCGCGCAACCCGAATAACTCCCCCCGGGGCGCGCAGCGCGGCGAATCTTGCGGAAAAGTGCGTGGCGTGTCAGCTTTGCGTCTCGGCGTGCCCGACCCGCGCGATTGTCCCGTCCGCAAAGCTCTCGGACTTCATGCAGCCCGAAATGTCCTACGAGCACGGCTACTGTCTGCCCGAGTGCACGAAGTGCTCGCAGGTATGCCCCGCGGGCGCGATTTTGCCGATAACGCCCGCCGAGAAATCCTCGATACAAATCGGGCGGGCAGTCTGGCGCAAGGCGCGCTGCGTGATCAATGCCGACGGATTGCAGTGCGACAACTGCTTCCGCCAATGCCCGACGGGCGCGATTTCGATGGTCGTCCAAGACCCGAAGAATCCGAAATCCCTGAAAGTCCCCGTCGTCGACGAAGCCCGCTGTATCGGCTGCGGCGCTTGCGAAAATCTGTGCCCCGCGCGCCCCGTTGCGGCGATATGCGTCGAGGGCTATTCGGTTCACAACATCATTTAACGGAGGATTTTTTATGGAAAACAACGGTTCGAATTCGTTTGGACGCAGGAATTTTTTGAAGGGGCTTTCCGTCGGCGCGGCGTCGATTCCGCTCTTCGGGTGCTCGCGCAAATCGGACGGCGAAAAGCTCGGGGCGATGACTATGCGCACGAATCCCAAGACGGGCGAAAAGGTTTCGATTCTCGGCTTCGGTTGCATGCGCTGGCCGTCGGTGGACGGCAAAAGCGCGCGCGAGGCGGGCGGGGAAATCGACCAGCAGGCGGTCAACGAGCTTGTCGACCATGCAATCGCAAACGGCGTCAACTATTTCGACACGTCCCCCGTGTACTGTCAGGGGCGTTCGGAGCACGTCACGGGAATCGCGCTCAGCCGCCACCCGCGCGAAAAATATTTCATCGCAACAAAGCTCTCCAACTTCGCCAAGAGCACTTGGACAAAGGAGGCGTCGATTGCAATGTACCGCAATTCGATGAAGGAGCTGAAGACCGACTACATCGACTATATGCTTTTGCACGGGGTCGGAATGGGCGACGACGGAATGGAGGCTCTCAAAAAACGCTATCTCGAAAACGGCGTTTTGGACTTCCTCTTGGAGGAGCGCAGGGCGGGGCGAATCCGCAACTTGGGGTTCTCGTACCACGGCGACATAAAGGTTTTCGACTACCTGCTCTCGAAGCACGATGTCTATAAATGGGACTTCGTGCAAATCCAGCTGAACTATCTCGACTGGACGCACGCCAAGCAAATCAGGGCGTTCAACACCAACGCAGAATATCTGTACGGCGAGCTCGAAAAGCGCAAGATTCCCGTCGTGATAATGGAGCCGCTGCTGGGCGGCAGGCTCTCGTCGATTCCCCACACAATCGTTCCCGAATTCAAGCAGCGCGAGCCCGACCGTTCGGTTGCGTCGTGGGCATTCCGCTTTGCGGGGAGTTTCCCGTACGTCTTGACAGTATTGAGCGGAATGGCGAAAATGGAGCACCTGCAGGACAATCTGAAAACCTACTCGCCGCTGAAAGTGCTCACCCGCGAGGAATTCGACTTCCTCGAGCGCACCGCCGACGAGATGATGAAGTTCAACACGATACCCTGCAACGACTGCAAGTATTGTATGCCGTGCCCGTACTCGCTCGACATTCCCGCGATTCTGCTCCACTACAACAAGTGCATCAACGAGCGCACCGCGCCCGAAAGCAATGTCGACGAAAACTACCTCAAAGCCCGCCGCGCGTTTCTCGTCGGCTACGACCGCTCCGTTCCGAAGCTGCGTCAGGCGAGCCAGTGCACGGGCTGCGACCAGTGCCGCCCGCACTGCCCGCAGGGAATCGACATTCCATCGCAAATGCGCCGCATAGACGAATACGTCAAGAATCTGCGCAGGCAGGCGGCGTTGATGGGCGACGTGAAAAAGGCGTTCGCGGACGGCAAGCACACGCTGGCAATCGGCAACGGCGCGGTCGAGGTTTTCGACGGGCGCGGACTGGAGGTTTTGATGGGCGTCTACCGCAAGCGGCCGTCGCTGCTCAAGGGCGCGCTCGTCGCGGACAAAGTCGTCGGGAAGGCGGCTGCGGCGGTGTTCGTTATGGGCGGAATATCCGAGCTGTACGCGCCGACGATTTCGCGCCCCGCGCTTGCAATGCTCTCGCGCGCCAGAATAACGGTTTCTTACGACAAGAGCGTGGACTTCGTGAAAAACGCAAAGGGCGACGGAATGTGCCCGATGGAGTCCGCCTGCAAAGACGCGAAAACGCCCGAGGAGTGTGTCGCGATTCTCTCGAAAATCGTGAAAAAATAAATGGCGGGCGGCGGACACAGGCGCGTTGGGATATTCGGCGGGAGTTTCGACCCGCCGCATAAAACCCACATCGCGCTTGCCGAGCGGGCGCGGGAATTTCTCGGCTTGGACTTGCTGGTGTTCGTGCCCGCAAACTCGTCCCCGCCGAAATTCGGGCGGCATTTCGCGCCGTTCGAAGACCGAATAAAGATGCTCGAAATCGCGCTTGGCGGATTCGGCGGAAACTTTGAAATCAGCCGCGCGGAGGCGCGCTCGGACGGGGCTACGACATACGCCGCCGATACCGCCGAAGCCGTCCGCCGCCGATTCCCCGCCGCCGAATTGTTCTGGATACTCGGGGCGGATATGCTGGCAGCTTTGCCGCATTGGTACGGAATCGAGAGGCTGGCGCAAACCGCCGTATTTGCATACGCGGCGCGCTCGGGAGTCGGACGGATTTCGGCGGAACATTTTGCGGATTCAATCAGACTAAAACACATTCCGTTCGGCGAAACCGCGGCGTCGTCGAGCGCAATCCGCGCGGCGTTGAAATCAGGCGAGACAAAAATCCCCGACCTTGACTGCCGCGTGCTCGCCTATATTTTGGAAAACCGATTATACACATAATTTTTTTCACCTATGAAGACAATTTATTACGACTGCTTTGCGGGAATCAGCGGCGATATGAACCTCGGCGCGATGGTCGATTTGGGCGCGGACAAAGACGCGCTCGTGAGCGAGCTTGAAAAGCTCGGAATCGGCGGCTGGAAAATCGAGTTTTCGAAAGACGGGCGCGGCGGGATTTTCGGGACAAAGGCGCAAGTCGTTTTGGACGGGCACGGACATTCGCACGACGCGCCCCACCCGCACGAACACGAGCACGCGGAATGCGGACATCATCACGAACACACCCACGCGGATTGTCCCACCCACGAACACGCACATACGCACGAGCACCGCAGCTTCCGCGACATAAAGGCGATTATCGAAAATTCGGGAATTTCCGACCGCGCCAAAAAACTTTCCCTTAAAATTTTTGGAAAAGTCGCCGAGGCGGAGGCGAAAATCCACGGCAGGGAAATCGACGACGTGTGCTTCCACGAGGTCGGGGCGGTCGATTCGATTATCGACATAGTCGGCGCTGCAATTTGCGCGGATTTGCTCGGCGCAGAAAAATTCGCGTGCTCGGAAATCGAGCTCGGCGGCGGAACTGTCAAGTGCGCCCACGGAATTATTCCAGTGCCCGCGCCCGCAACCGCCGAGATTCTCAAAAATTTCCGCGTCAAGCTAAACGGCGCGCCGCACGAGTGTACGACCCCGACGGGGGCTGCGATAATCGCCGCGCTCTGCGAGCCTACGGAAACAAAAATTTCGGGGCGAATCGTCGCAAACGGCGTCGGCGTTGGGCAGCGCAATCCCGCAAATATCGCGAACGTGCTGCGCGTTTCGCTTATCGAAAGCGCACCAGAAACGGATGGTGTGCGCGAAGAAAAAATGTTTGTCGCCGAGGCTAATATAGACGATATGACGGCGGAGTCGCTGGCGTTCCTTTGCTCGCGGCTATTCGATGAGGGCGCGGCGGACGTTTGGCAGGAGGCGATTGCGATGAAAAAATCGCGTTTGGGCACGAAGGTCTGCGCGCTCGTTTCGGAAGAGCGCAAGGGGAAAATTTTGGCGTGTCTTCTCGGGGAATCTTCGACGCTCGGGGTGAGGGTTTCGGAAGTCTCGCGTTTTTCGATTTCGCGGGAAACCAAAAGTATAAAAACCCGACTCGGCGAAGTCCGCGTGAAAATTTCGGAATTCGGCGGGCGCGCAAAGATTAAACCCGAATTCGACGACTGCGCGTCAATCGCAAATAAAAAGCGTTTGCCGCTCGACGAAATACGGAGGATTGTCGAAAATGAATCCGAAATTTGAGAGGCTCGGGCGTTTCCTTGACGGCTTCGCCAAGCCCGCAATCGCGCTGTCGGGCGGCTTGGACAGCTCGACGCTGCTTGCGGTCTGCGCCGAAAAATTCGGCTCGGGCGGGTGCGCCGCGTTTATCGCCGAAACCCCGTATTCGATGCGCGGCGAAATCGGCGACGCCCGCGATTTGTGCGCCGCGCTCGGCGTCGAACTCGTCGAAATCAAAATGGATTCAATCCCGCGCGAAATCGAATACAATCCGCCCGAACGGTGCTACCTTTGCAAGCGTTCGATTTTCTCGCAACTAAAGCGGCTCGCCTTTTCGAAGGGGTTTGACGCCGTGTTCGACGGGACGAACGCCGACGACCTCTCCGACTACCGCCCAGGAATGAAGGCTCTGCGGGAGCTTGGGATAATAAGCCCGTTTCTCGAATGCGCCGTCGGCAAAAACGACATACGCACGGCGGCGGCGGAGCGCGGACTGAAAGTCGCCAAGAAACCCGCCTACGCGTGCCTGCTAACGCGCCTCGAGCACGGTGCGAAAATCGACGTCCCGCTCCTCGGAAAAATCGACGAATTCGAGTCGTTTTTGCGCGCGGAGTTTGCCGAAAACGTGCGCGCTCGGGTGGAGTCGGGCAACGTGCGCATAGAGTGCAGCCCGTCGGATTTCGGGAAAATCGCGGCGGGGGCGGCGCGGATTTCCGACGCCGCGAAGAGGCTTGGTTTCAAACGCTGCACGCTCGATTTGGGCGGCTACAAAATGGGCTCGATGAACGTTGTAATATGAGGGATTTTTCGAAAATACTGACGGATTTCAGGGACGGGAAAATCGACTTGGAATCGGCGAACAGGCAAATCGGCGGATTTTTCTTCTCCGACTTGGGGCACACCAAAGCCGACACCGACAGGAAGGAACGCACGGGCGTCGGGGAGGTCGTGTTCGCGCAGTCGAAAACCGCGCGGCAGTGCGCCGACATCTGCGCCGAGATTTTGAAAAAACAGGGAAACGTCCTGCTGACGCGGCTCGACCCCCAAAAGGCGCGGGAGCTGCAACAGCTCTTCGCAGGGTGCGTCTACGACGAAATCGGGCGGATTATGAAAATCGGCGCGGACAATCCCGAGGTCGGGAGTTCGCACATAGCGATAGTTTCGGCTGGGACTTCCGATATGCCCGTCGCGCGCGAGGCGGAGTTTGCGGCAAACTTTTTCGGGAGTCGGACGAAGACGTATTTCGACTGCGGCGTGGCGGGGCTTCACAGGCTGACAGCCCGTATCGACGAAATCCGCGAAGCCTCGGTTGTGATTGCAATCGCGGGAATGGAGGGCGCGCTCGCGAGCGTTCTTGCGGGGCTTGTTCCCGTCCCCGTGATAGCCGTGCCAACGAGCGTCGGGTACGGCGCGAGCTTCGGGGGACTGGCGGCGCTGCTTTCGATGATAAATTCGTGCGCCAACGGAGTTAGTATTGTGAACATCGACAACGGCTTCGGCGCGGCGTACAACGCGCATTTGATTAACCGCAAAAAATAAAAAACAAAAAACAAAAAACAAAAAATATGGAATATATATTAGCAATGCATATGTCCGACGCGCTCGTTTCGGCGAAAACGGGCGTTGCGATGCTATTGGTTTCGCTCGGCTTGCTGCTTTTCGCGACAAAAGCCGCCTCTGCGCGCTTCGATTCGCTCGACATTCCTCTTATGGGGATAATGGGGGCGTTCGTTTTTGCGGCGCAGATGGTCAATTTTTCGATTCCGATGACCGGTTCGAGCGGGCACATATCGGGCGGCATACTGCTCGCGGCGGTTTTGGGCGCATACCCCGCGTTCGTTGCGCTTGCGGGGGTGCTTGTAATTCAGGCGTTGTTTTTCGCGGACGGCGGAATTCTGGCGCTTGGGTGCAACATATTCAATATGGCGTTTTTTACCTGCTTTGTGGGGTATCCGCTGATTTTCCTCCCGATAATAAAAAGATTCAAATCGACGGGCGGGATTTTTGCGGCGTCGATAGCGGCGTGCGTGGTTTCGCTGCAACTGGGGGCGTTTTGCGTCGTGTTGGAGACTTTATGTTCGGGCGTGACGGAGCTTGATTTCAAAACCTTTTTGGCATTTATGCAGCCGATACATCTTGCGATAGGAATCGTCGAGGGTGTCGTAACCGCATTTGTTCTCGTTTTGCTGCGCGACGCAAAGCCCGCGATTTTCGAAAACATCGAACGCGGCGGATTTATTCCGACGAGGAAAACCGCCGCGCTTTTGGTTCTCTTTGCGGCACTCGTCGTGGGGTGTGGTTTGGCGCAGCTGGCGTCGGAAAAGCCCGACGGGCTCGAGTGGTCGATTGCCAAAACCGCGGACACCGAACAACTCTCCGTGCCCGCGACGCCCGCGCACGCGCTCGGCTCGGCGGTTGCCGAAAAGACCGCGATTTTCCCCGACTACGAACTCGGCGGCGGCGACGCGTTTTCGGACACTGCGGGTTCGTCGGTTTTCGGAGGGGCTATGGTTGCCGCCGCGCTGTTTGTTTTTGCGGCGGTTGTGAAATTCGCAAGGCGGCGCGCAAATGCAAAATAGCGCGGAAAGGCGAAGCGTTTGCGGGTCGGGCGGCCGCGCCGATTTTTTCGGGCGGGCGGCGGATTTTCTGCGCGCGCTCAATCCGTGCGTAAAGCTCGTGTGCGTGCTCGTCTTTTTGATATGCGTTGTCTCGTCCGAGAAATACGGGTTCTCGGGGTTGCTCGCGTATCTCGCGTTGCCGATTTTTGGCGGGGCGGTTTTGGGGGTATCGTTTTATCGCGAATTTTTGAAGTCGCTGCCCGCGCTGATTCTCGCGGCGGGAGCGGGTGCTGCGGGCTTGTTTTTGGACACCGATACGGCTTTCCGCGTATTCGGGGTTGCGGTGTCGTTTGGAGGCGTGGCGTTTTGCGTGCTGATGCTGAAGGCGTATTTATGCGTCTGGGCGGCGGTTTTGTTTGCCGCGTGCACCGATAAGAACGACATTTGCGCGGCTCTTGGAAAGTTCAAAGTGCCGTGTCTGCTCGTCTTCCAGATTATGCTTACGGCGCGCTACTTGGAGGTAGTCTGCGCGGAGGCTGGGCGGATTGTCCGCGCCTACGCCTTGCGCTCGCCGAGCCGTCCGAGGGTTGCGTTTTCGCATTTCCCGCACATTTTGGTGTCGCTTTTGCTTCGCAGTATCGAACGCTCCGACAGGATTTTCTACGCGATGAAGGGCAGGGGATTCGACGCCCGCGCGTACAGATTCCGCGCGATGCCGCTAAATTTTTCGGACGCACTTTTCGGCGCGGTTTTTTGCGCGGCGTGCGTTTTAATCAGGGTTTTCAATGTGGCGCGCGCGCTCGAGTTTTTCGTGTTATGATAGATATAAAAAACATTTCCGCAGTCAGGCAAAACGGGGCGTTTGCGCTCGATTCGCTTTCGCTCGAAATAAAGCCGCGCGCAAAAGTCGCCGTTTTGGGCGCGAACGGCGCGGGCAAGACCACTTTGTTGTGGGCGGTTATGGGGCTGATTCCGCTCGCGGGCGGAAAAATATTTTTGGACGGAATCGAAGTCGAAAAGCGCAATCTTGCGAAAATCAGGCGGCTGGCGGGGTTGGTGTTCCAAAACTCGGACGACCAGCTTTTCCTCCCGACCGTCTTGGAGGACGTGATGTTCGGAATCCGCAATTTTCTCGGCGGCGGAGAGGATTTTGTGCGGGCGCGTGCGGAAAAAGTTTTGGCGGAATTTTCGATATTGCATCTAAAGGACAGGCGTCCGCAGGAGCTTTCCGACGGCGAAAAGCGCAAAGTTTCCCTTTGTGCCGTGCTTGCGTGCGAGCCCGAAATCCTCCTGCTCGACGAGCCCTCAGCGCCGCTCGACCCGCGCGGCAGGCGCGAGTTCGCGGGATTGCTGAAAAATCTCGACAAGACCGTTCTTCTCACAACGCACGATTTGTCCTTTGCCGAAAAGGTTTGCGAAAAGTGTGCCGTGTTGCGCGACGGCAGTCTCGCGGCGTTCGGCGATACCGAAAAAATTTTGTCGGACGAAAAGCTGTTGCTCGACTGTTCGCTCGCATAGTCTCCCCGCAAAATGCCGCGCAAAAAAAAACGCCCGACCGTTGGCGGCTGGGCGTCTTGAAAATTTGCTGTGCGGGAATTAGCGCGAGCTGATTTCGTCGTAGAATTCCACGATTTTCCCCTTGCGCTCGGATTCGTTGAATTCCATTGCGCTCTTGGGGTGGCGGTTGAGGAAACCTGTTGTCATGTACGGGTAGTCGAAGCCCCAGCCGAGCTTTTCGCGCATGGGCTCGATGTATTTTTCGATGCACTGCAGGAGCGGACGCATTCTGTACTTGGGGTTGTGCAGGAAACCGATGAGCATTTCCAAGTGGCAGTTGCCGGCTCCGCGCCCGAGCCCCGCGAGCGTTCCGTCAATCATATTCGCGCCCGCGATAATCGCCTCGATTGTATTTGCGAAAGCCAGTTGCAGGTTGTTGTGGGCGTGAATGCCGATTTCCTTGCCGAATTCGTGAGCAACGCGCATGTACTTTGCCATCATGTAGCGTATCTGCTCGCTGTAAAGCGACCCGAAGCTGTCCACGAGGTATATTGCCTCGACATCGCTTTTGCCGAGCATTTCCAAGCCTTCGTCAAGCTCGCTTTCGCGCACGGTCGAGACCGCCATAATGTTTACGGTCGTTTCGTAACCCTTGTCCTTGGCGTCCTTAATCATATCGATTGCCAGCGGAATCTGGTGGATATATGTCGCGATTCTGACGAGGTCGATGGGGCTTTTCTCCTTGGGGAGAATGTCGTTTTTGTAGTCGCTCTTTTCGGCGTCCGCCATGACGGAGATTTTGATGTCGCGCTTGTTGTCGCCGATGATTCTGTTGATGTCGTCTTCCCTGCAGAAACGCCATGCGCCGTATTTTTCGGGCGAAAAGATTTTGTCGCTGTTTTTGTAGCCAAGCTCGATGTAGTCGATACCCGCGTCTGCGCAGGCGTCGTAGACGGCGCGGACTTCTTCGTCGGAGAACTTGCTTGAGTTCATCAACCCGCCGTCTCTAATCGTGCAGTCGAGCACCTTTAATTCTTTCCTGAAACCAATCCATCTTCCCGAGGAGGTCGAGGAGCCGTTCATTGTTTTTTGATTCATTGTGTTTTCCTTTGTAATGAAATTTTGGGTATAAAAAAAACCGGACGCTTTTGCGTTCGGTTTTTTTGCAAATGGGCAATAGGCAGCCGCCGAACGCTATTTATTTACGCCGGTATAGTAAAAGTAGTAAAACTTTACGCTGACTGATTTCATTTGCTATTGTTGCGAATTAGAGCGGAATTTTTTCCGTTTTCAAGAAAATTTTTTATTTTTTTTCAATCCCCGCTTCCCGCCGCGTTTACGCGCCAAATCGGAGGGCGGGGATTGGCGGAAGACTCCTACGAATTCTTTTTGACGAAGTTGTAGAAGTCGGCGAAGAGTCCGTCGGCGTCGTTCGGGCCAGGGGCGGCTTCGGGGTGGTATTGAACCGAGAATACGGGGTAGTCCTTGTGGCGCAGACCTTCGACTGTATTGTCGTTGAGGTTGATTTCCGTCACAATCCCGCCGCAGTTTTCGACGCTCTTTGCGTCAGCCGCGAACCCGTGGTTTTGCGAGGTAATCGACACTTTGCCCGTTTCGAGATTTTTGACGGGCTGGTTGCCACCGCGGTGTCCGAACTTGAGCTTATAGGTTTTTGCGCCGATTGCGTGTGTGATGACCTGATGCCCGAAGCAGATGCCGAAAGTCGGGATTTTCTTAATCAGTTCCGCAACCGTTTTGTGTGCGTAGGGGACTGCCGCGGGGTCGCCTGGGCCGTTGGAAAGGAAGAGACCCTGCGGGGCGAAGTCGAGAATTTCCGCCGCCGAGACCGACGCGGGGAACACCGTAACGTCGAAGCCGTGGAACGAGAGTCTGCGGAAAATCGAGGTTTTCGCGCCGAAGTCGATAGCCGCACATTTGAAGAGCGGTTTTGTCCTTTCGAAATTATAGAGGGTAGTGCCGCAGACGGTGAAGGGCTTGAGTTGTTCGTCGGAGAGGTCGAAGTGGTAGGGTTTTTTACAGGAGACTTCGCGCACGTAGTCCATACCGACAAGACCCTTCCAGCTGCGGGCTTTTTCGACCGCCTCTTCGGCGGAGATTCCCTCCGTTGAAAGGCAGGCTTTCATTGCGCCCGCGTCGCGGATTTTGCGGGTTATCGCGCGCGTATCGACGCCGCTGATTGCGGGGACTCCGCCCTTTTCTAAATATTCCTGAATTGTCTGTTCGCTTCTCCAGCTGCTTGACACGGGGCTGACTTCGCGGACGACGAAGCCCGAAACTTTGATTCCGTCGGACTCTTCGTCCGCCTTGTTTACGCCGTAGTTGCCGATTTCGACAGCCGTCATTGCGACGATTTGTCCGAAGTAGGACGGGTCGGTAAGAACTTCCTGATAACCCGTCATGGACGTATTGAAAACCGCTTCGCCGACGACCGTTTTCTTCGCGCCGAAGGCGCGCCCTTTAAAGACGCTACCGTCTTCCAATGCCAATATTGCCGTATCTATACTCATATTTTGCTCCCCATAATGAACCATCATATTTTTTTTACAAGTAAATAGAGAGCAAAATTGCGGGGCAATTTTGCGCGCTGATTTTTAGACAGGGGGTCTTTCCCCCCTACGGCGGGATTGGCTACGCCACTCCCGCCTACCCCCGCTTGGGCGCGTGA